>JAEZKS010000126.1 GCA_023436075.1 Methanobacteriota archaeon | reverse complement strand
TATCGATAATTCGGTCAAATACTCGGGCCCGGAAGTCACCATCGACATTATTGCCACGGAGAAAATAGATGACGGACGGAGGTGTTACGTTATCTCCGTCGCCGACGATGGCCACGGCATCCCGGACGACGTCAAGTCCAGGCTCTTCCGCCGATTCGAGCGCGGCAGTACAAAGGCACACGGCAAGGGCCTTGGCTTATACATCGTGAAGATGCTGGCCGAGCGATTCGGCGGCAGTGTCAGGGTCGAAGATCGGGTGCCCGGCGACTATGCGAAGGGGGCTAAATTTGTCGTGACACTGCCGGCGGCCAATAGCATGGTTTAAAAAACATGGGCATATTCGTTTATAGCCTTTGACGTATCTTTTTGTTCAGGCTGAGAAGGCATTCAACACAGAGTACACAACGTTCTTTTAAAATTCCTCCACATGTTCCGTTTTACATAAAAAACTCTGTGTACTCTGTGTTTAATGCCTTATAGCCTGTATAAAAAGTCATATGAATGGATATAATAAGCCATTATTATAGTATCGTTTACTGATTATACGATAAAATATATGTATAAGGTCTTATTTTAATTTTAATGGATAATTAGTATAGGAATAAATATGGGGAGAAATATATACGGAACCGATAAAGGGGTCAACGACTGTCTTGAGGATGTTATCATCCTGTCTGGAGAAAGTAGTCGACTCTGTCAAAAGCCTCAAAAGCGATCCCCTGAAATATACCTTGCTGATGGGCATCATCTTCAATTTTTCTGTCGTATCGACGCACGTCATTTTTGACGATATTTACATCACTGCCTTTATTGCCGCCGGCATACTCTTTCTCGGCTACATGGGCTACGCCACATATCGCAGTGACCAGGAGCGGAAGGTGCTGGAGAAGATCAACGGCAATCTCCAGGCGATGGCCGGGGAAATTGCCATGGCTAAGGCGCGCTCCCGGAAGAAAAACGGGCGGCTTTAAGGTATGTAACCATCATTTACTTCAGGACTACTGATCTGCTTATGAGAGAAGCTGACCTCCCGGCTTCCACGAACCCGACGTCGCGGGCCGTTTTGATCATCTCGTCGAAAATCTTCCTGGGCGGGTGCATCTTGAACTCGATGACATAAAGGCTTCCGTCAGGCTTTAGTATCGACTTGATCTCCTGTAGCATTCTTTTCTTGTCCGGCACCTCATGGACCATGAAGAAGGCAAGGACGAGATCGACCTTTTCCTGGACTCCGATCTTGTCTTCGGCGCATTTGTGCAGGATGACCCGGCTTTCCAGATCTGTATCCTTGATCTTCTCCTTCACGAGGTTGAGCATCCCCTGCTGTAGGTCCACGGCGATTACTTTTCCTGATCTTCCGACCAGGCGCGCGATCTCTTCCGTAAAGTATCCCGGGCCGCAGCCAAGCTCCAGGACGACCATGCCTTCCCTGACCCGACTGTTTAAGACCTTTGTGGGGTTTTGTATGTATCTCCTGATGCCGCTGTCCAGGCCACCGGCGTATTCTACCGGGCATACGTGCTCATATCGTTCCATCTGTATCTCCTCGCATGTCATCTCTTTCTATCGATTTTGTTTACAAGCTAAACAATATCCTCGAAAAAAATTTACTTCCCCGTGGCGTTGTAGTCGTCGGCGCATTTCTCGACCGCAAGAAGGAACCTTTCGAGGAACTGCAGTTGTTCTTCCGTAAGGTCTCCCATGGCATCAGACATTTGCCCTATCAGCATCTCGTGAACCCGGTCGTGTCCCTGACTGGCAGTCCTGCCTGATGCGGTCAGTTTCAGGAGGACCTCCTTGTCGTTTCCTGCCGCACTGTATTTCACTGCCAGGTCCCTGGCGATCAGCTTGTTCGCCATCTGGGAGATCGCCCCTTTCGTCACGCCCTGGTAAGTAGCTATGTCGGTGATCTTTTTACCTTCGTTCCTCCTGATAGCCTGCAGCAGGTGTATCTCGGCCGGGGATAGCGGATGGCCGGTGCCATAGTCTCTCTTTTTGCACTCGGCATCGTTCATCTTGCTGACGATCCTCGCCCATATCTCCATGAGCCTGGCGAAATCTTTCTTTGCCATTGGTTCACCAGAATATTGTTTAGTATCTATACGTTATTGTTTAGCAAGTATACGATAATCATATTTATAATTTGCGACGGGCTGCTTCCGAGCGGAAAAAGACAGGTTACGAGTGCGCACTGGAATCACTCCCGGGGCCTGCTGCTTGCGCGCGCACACGGCTGCCGATCATCTGAAAATCAATTTATCAATGCAATGGATTTCTGTGTCATTCAGAACCTATTCCTGGAATATCGATAAAAATATATGCTGGCGAGCGTTTAATAATCGAAAGATTATTAATGCGGCACAACTTCCTCGCGCTCACGGCGATAATTTTGATAGTAGCTATGATAGCAGGTTGTGCCGGTAGTCCGACGCCTGGGGCTACACCCTCGCCTGCTGCCTCGCTCACGCCACCGCCCATTACGCCGATTCCTCCTGAATCCTGGCAGCTAATTACCGGCAACGTGACGCCAGAGGTAATCGGCGACCTGAACGAAACGATCATTTCCGGTACTGTCGGCGGTGAAGTATCGTTCATGATGGCGGAAGGCGGATATTACTTCAGTTTCAAATTCCTCGATAACCTGCAGTTTACGCCTGAAAATGTAACCGGCATTATCGGGGGACTTGTATCGCGATCGAATGCCCTGGCTTTTTCGGACGGCGCTTATAATAATTACAACTTGATGAGCCGGGTTTTACACTGGAATTCGACAGGAAACCAGACGTTTGCGATCGATGCTGACGGGCCGTTCCAGATAATAATTCGTAAGCTTCCCTCTCCTGTTTTGGTATACCCGGCTCAACGGGCCAATAATAGTAGCGGCTGGATCGCCTATTATCCTTGCATCCACTTTAATGCGGGCACGGCGAATTATTCTATCGCCTGTAAAGATACAAAACAGGCTCCCTTCGATGCGGTTCTAAAAGATGGCGTGACCGGCGATACCATAGCAGTCATCGCGACAAATAACGACAACGGTACATTACTGAACAATGTCAGCATCACGAAAACGATCGTGATCCCGAAAACTGGTCCATATATTTTCGAAGTAAGAGCCGACCAGAATGCATCATATGACTTTATGAAATCGGCTTAGCACGGTATACGGCATGGAAAAACGTTATACCGGACGGCCCGCTCTCGCGGGCGTCCAGCAGCTATCACACCAGGCTATACCAGGTTCTTCGCCGCGTACTCTACCGCATTGCGCCAGATCTGTATACCGTCGCCCTCTTCTTTCAGCGGCTGGTTCTTCCTCGCCGCCGCTTCCTTCATGCGCGTATACTGCGGGTGGTTCGTAACGTGGTTGAACGCCTCAGGATGGGGCATCAGGCCGAACACCCTGCCCGTCTCGTCGCAGATGCCTGCTATTGCATCGGTGGAGCCGTTCGGGTTGGCTGGGAACTCCTGCGTCGGCTTTCCGAAGCGGTCGGCGTATTGCATGACGACCTGCCCGTTGCGTGTGAGGCGGTCTAACAGTTGCCGGCTCTCCGGGATGAACTTGCCCTCGCCGTGCCTGATGGGCGCATCAAGCGTGTCTATGCCTTTCGTGAACACGCAATGCGACTGCCGGTTGATCTTAAGCTTCACCCACGAGTCCCGGAAGCCGTGGTCGTTGAAGAACAGCGTGCACGACTGTGTCTTGTAATCCTTGTCCAGCGCGGGGAGCAGGCCCATCTTCACGAGTATCTGGAAGCCGTTGCAAATGCCGATGACGAGCTTGCCATCGTCGATGAACTGTAATATCTGGTCCGCAAGGGGCCCGGTCGGTGTCTTCGCGTAGAGCAGCTTGTTCACGAACACTTTGCCGCTGCCCAGGTCGTCGCCGAAGGACCAGCCGCCGGGGAAGTTCAGGAGCTGGTAGTCATCAAGACGATATTTCCCGTCGATCACATCGTTGATGTGGGCGATCGTCGGCTCTGCGCCTGCCAGTTTGTTCGCATGGGCCGTCTCGTACTCGCAGTTGATGCCGTAGCCGGTTATTACCAGTGATTTGACTGTCTTGACTGCCATCGTTACCACCTCAGCGGGTACTGCCAGGAATCTTTCAAAGCCCCGGCCATCGTGTCGATAACACGGATGCCTTTCAGCCCTCGGACGAGGAATCTCTCGTCGTCCCTGATCGTGCCGATCATCGCGCAGGGCACGCCTTCCATGGCACGCTCGAAGGCCTGCATATTGTTCGTGGAGACAGTCACCACAAACCGGCTGGCAGACTCGGAGAAGAGCACCTGTGCGTCCTTGTTCAGCCGCTCAGTGGGGACACGGTTCAGGTCAATGTCCATGCCCAGGCCGCCTGCCAGGGCTGTCTCTGCCAGCGCTACCGCAAGGCCGCCGTCGGAGCAGTCATGGCACGAGGCGACGAGCCCGGCCTCGATGGCGCCCGATAACAGCTCGTAGGTCTTCCTTGCTACCTTAGCGTCCACCTTCGGCACGTTGTTGCCGACGTAGTTGCCCAGGACCGTGTAGAACCGCGACCCGCCCAGCTCGTCCTTCGTCATGCCGACCGCGTAGATCAAGTCGCCGGGCATCTTGGCGTCCATGGTCACGCATTTGCGGACGTCGGAGATGACGCCGACGGCGGAGAACAGCACGGTCGGCGGGATAGAGATCTTGTGCTCTTTTCCAGACGGGTCCTTCAGCTTGTAGTCGTTCTTCATGGAGTCTTTGCCCGAAATGCATGGCGTGCCGAAAGCCGTGGTGTAGTCGTACAACGCCCGGTTGGCGCGCACGAGCTGCGCCAGCTTATACTTGCCGTCCGGCGTCTTCTCCGCGTCATAGACTGGGTCGCACCAGCAGAAGTTGTCCAGCAGCGCGATCTGCTTCAGGCTGCCGCCGACCGCTATTATGTTGCGGATCGCCTCGTCGATAGCGCAGGCGGTCATGTGATATGTATCGATGTCGCCATAGAACGGGTTGATGCCATTGGAGACGGCGATGCCAGCCATGCTGTCCAGCAACGGGCGTATCACGCCGGCGTCGCTCGGGCCGTCGTTCTCCACGCCCGTCAGCGGCTTGATCACTGAGCTGCCCTGGACTTCGTGGTCGTATTGCCTGATGACCCATTCTTTGCTGGCGATGTTCAGCTCGGACATAAGCTGGTTCAGGTATCCGGTTAGCTCTTCCTCGGGCAGGTCAGGCTCCGGGTACTTCGGCGCCTTCCACTCGGCTGACAGCTTCATCGGCGGGAGACCTTCATGCAGGAAATGCATGTCGATGCAGGCGACAGTCTTACCGCCATATAGTGCATGGAATTTGCCACTATCAGTGAAGCGGCCCAGCATGGTAGCTTCTACGCCCCTGCGCTTGCACAGGTCGAGGAACGCGCCAAGCGCGCCTTGCGGCACGGCCAGCGTCATCCGTTCCTGTGCTTCTGACAGCAGGATTTCCCATGGGTCGAGGCCGTGGTACTTCAGCGGCGCTTTTTCCAGGTGTAGCTCGCAGCCTCCGGAGAACTGGGCTGTCTCTCCCACTGAGGACGACAGTCCGCCGGCGCCGTTATCGGTGATGCACGTGTAGAGTCCCATGTCCCGGGCTTCCAGCAGCATGTCGAGCATCTTCTTCTGGGTGATCGGGTCGCCGATCTGTACTGCTGTGACCGGAGATCCCTCGTGCAGCTCTTCCGACGAGAAAGTCGCGCCATGGATGCCATCTTTGCCGATGCGGCCGCCGACCATGACGATGAGGTCGCCGGGGTTCGCTTTCTTCTCATGCGAAGGCTTGCCATTGATCGTCTCCGGCATCAGGCCGATGGAGCCGCAGTAGACGAGCGGCTTCCCTTTATAGCGGTCGTCGAACAGGACTGCTCCGTTGATGGTCGGGATGCCGCACTTGTTGCCGCCGTCCTTGATGCCCCTGACTACGCCTTCCATGATCCGGCGGGGGTGGAAGATACGTGGCGGAAGCGGGCCGTCATAATATGGTGAGGCAAAGCAGAGCACGTTCATGTGGGCGATCAATTTGGAGCCCATGCCTGTGCCTGCCGGGTCGCGGTCGCAGCCCACGATGCCCGTGATCGCGCCGCCGTATGGGTCCAGCGCCGAGGGGCTGTTGTGGGTCTCGACCTTGATGGCGATGTTGTGGCCGTTGGCGAATTTGATCACGCCTGCGTTATCCTTGAACACTGAGAGCAGCCAGTCGGCGTGCTTTGCGATTGCGTCTGTCGAGCCGCGGATGTAGGTCTTGAAGATGCTGTCGATCGTGCTGCGCCTGCCGTCTTCGACGTAGTCGATGCTGGCGTTGAATATCTTGTGCTTGCAGTGCTCGCTCCATGTCTGAGCCAGCGTCTCCAGCTCCACGTCCGTCGGGTTCGGGCCAAGCCCGATCTTCCTGCGTTCTACAAGGACCTGCGGCTGCCTGAAATATTCCCGGATGAGCTTCATCTCGTCCAGCGTGAGGGCCAGCGTGCCTTTCCGGCTGATGGCCATGAGCTCGTCATCGGAGACGTCGAGGTTGATCTCGGCTACTCGGGGCTGGTGCTGGTCCCGGACCAGCGGCACCTTCGCCTCGATGCCCTTGCGAGCATCCCAGGAGCGGCCGTCGACTATGTCGAATCGCTCGATGAGGTCGTTGCCTAAAAGCTGTTTCGAGATCGTTTCGATCTGTTCTATGGTGAGATTGCCTTTGATCAGGTATTGCATCGAGGTATGAACCGATTCGCCCGGCGAGAGTTTTCTTCCTAAGCGGTCTTCGATCGCCTCTCTGCCGGTCCTGCCCTCGTTGTCAGTGACGCCCGGCCTGAAGCTGACCTCGACCAGCCAGTCAAAGCCAGAGGCCAATGGCATGTCAATGGAATAGCGCTGTACGACGGCATCCGAGAACGGCCCCGCCGCGACAGCCTTCTTTTCCGCGTCGGTTAAGGCGGCGTTGACGGTGTACACCTTGATAGTCCTGACGTCGTCTGCGACGATGCCCAGGTTGTTTTTTATCGAATTTTTAACTCCCTCACCTATGGCGTCCCTGTACCCGGACTTTAGCGCGATCTCGACCCTGAACGGCATGAGCTGAACCTCGGTTAGTAATCAATTCCCTTCAAAGCACTGAAGCTATTTATATTCTATCGGCGCATGAAGAGGGGCATTCATATGATAAATAGCTTCAGCGTCGCTGTGATCTCTTTAACAGCGTCCTCGTGTCCCGTGACGAAAAGCAACGGCAAAAGTCTCACGGGCTGAATGGGCGGCCTCGCGCGCGCACGCGAAAAAGTTCTGGCGCTCGAGGCTCCATGCTGGTTCACAGACATCTCGGATTCTGAAACTGCACACGGCGTTCTACGCCTACCCGACTACTGTCTTCAGTCTCTCTTTCGCTTCGACCATCCCCGGGTTGATCTTCAGCGCCTCGCTGTACTCCCGGAACGCCTCGTACAGCAGTCCCTGACGCTCATAGAGGACGCCCAGCATGGCATGGGCTTCGGCGAAGTCGGGCTTCAGGCAGATCGCTTCGAGAAATTCGGAGACGGCCACGCCGAGCGCGCCTTTACGCACGATACAGGCGCCCGCGGCGAAATATGCCTCGGGGGTCCGGGGGTTCTCGTACTGGGACTGCCGGAACTCGACCAGCGCGTCTTCGAACTGTCCCTTCCCGTAGAGGTCTGCGCCCAGCCGGAAGTAGTGGTCGGTGCTGTCCGCCCGTCCGACAATGTCGTTCACGTACTTGTTCACCAGATCGTCGACCTTTAGCTTGGCTTTTTGCAGCGCGGAGACCTTGTCCTCGGCAATGGGATGTCCGTCTTCGATCTGTAACACGTCTGCGTATTCCCGGATCGCCTCGTATATCTGGCCTTTTTTCTCCAGGCATCCGGCGAGGCTCAGGCGGGCGTCCAGCAGTCCCGGGTCGACGGCAATGATACCATAATACTCTTCGATGGCTTCTTCAAGCAGGCCTTCCCGTTCCAGCATCCGGGCCAGGTCGCGGCGGATGTCGATGCGGCTGCCATCCAGTTCCAGCGTCGCCCGGTACTCGACGATGGCCTCCGGGGCCCGGCCAAGCTTCTCCATGCACTGCGCCGCGGAAATGTGGGCATCGATGAAAGTCGGGTTCGTCTTGATGATGTAGCGATACTCCTGTAGCGCTTCCGCGACCAGGTTCTTCCGCTCAAGGCATCTGCTCAGCATGTAGCGCGCAGTGACGTAATCCTGGTCGACCAGCAGCGCCATCATGTATTGACGGATCGCCTCATTGATGCGGCCCGTGCGGTAGAGAAGATTGCCGAAGTCGAAGTGGGCCGCCACGTTGTTGCCGTCCAGCTTCAGCCCTTCCTGGTACTCCCGGATCGCCTCGTCGAAATGGCTCTTCCGCTCCATGCAGGCGGCCAGGCCGAACCGCGCCAGGGCAAAGCTCCGGTCGAACCTGAGCGCTTCAGAATATTCGGCGATGGCCTCGTCTACCCTGTTGCCCTGGTACAGGTGCGCGCCCCGGTCATAATGGGCACGTGCGGCCTCCTGTTTGGTTTGCGGGTTAAACGGTAGCAATGGCATTTCGAACTAACATATTTTTATGTAATTACAAATTTATAAGCTTTTGTGTTCCAATGGCCTGACAGTGTAGATAAATGAGAAAACAATACTGATATGGTTAAATCAACCACATAAAATAGATTTTATCTTCTGTCGGCATGCGGCGGGGGCCCGAAGGTTCACAAAGCGAACCTTTGTGTCCTGTCACGAGCCCATGCCAGCATAGACATAAAGCCTCTATAAGTCAATGTCATAGGTCGGAATTCAGACCAGCTTTAGATAAGTAATCTCATAGCCTCTGCGGACGTAGTCCATGACGATCTGTGCGCATGCCTCGTAATACTTTGACTCGTCTTTGATATCGAACGACTTCGTGATCAGGCTGCTTTTGCGGTCTGGCACCATGGGGCCGTTAGGGCAGGTGAGGTCAGAACTCTTGTGCAGATGGACCTCGCCGAAGATACGGCCTTCGTGGGAGACCGAGATGACGACACGCGGCTGTGACGCTGCGCCTTCGTCCTCAAAGCAGTTATACTCCATTTCATACTCGTCGATGTTGACCTGCATCCCGGTATAGTCTCGATGCCTATACGATAAACCTTTGCAGGCGAACAGGCTCCCTGATCTCAAGACGAAAACCTTATGTCCGCCGGGATACTAACACTGTGACTCAGGCCGGCTGCATCTTTCCGGCCGGCGGAGGCGGGCTATCTATGGCATTGACAGATCTTGACCCCATCAGGAAGAGCCTCGAGACGTTCAACGAGGAGATCGAGCGCGAGCAGTACGAGAATTTTTCCGGGCAGAAGGACGACATCGACACGGACCGCATTTACGCCCGCTACGCCTCTGTGTTCGAGAACGAGTCCCTCGTCGATGAGATCAGTGGCCGGCGGGACATCGGGGCATCATCCGACCGTACCCGGATGCAGTACCTGTACGGGTACCTGGTCGGCGGCTTCATCGGGCGCAAGACCACGACCATCGAAGACCGGCTCCACGTCATGCAGGCGAAGGCCGAAGTGGAGGTGGATGGAAAGAAAATGTCGTTCCATTCCGTGCCGATAGCGCTGGCCAACGAGCCCGACCACGATAAGCGCGAGGCCATCGATAGGGCGAGAGACCCGGTATTCGCGGAACTGAACCCTCTGTTCCAGGAGCGGCTGGACAAAGCGTATCAGATCGCAGGCGATCTAGGCTACGACAACTATCAGGCCATGTGCGAGGACATCAAGGGCATCGACCTGGAGGCGCTGGGCGCTCAGATGCAGAATTTCCTCCACCGGACAGACCGGCTGTACACGAAGCACTTCCGGGACCTGTGCAAGGACGTGCTTGACCTCGGTATAGCTGACGTGCGGAAGCACGACATCGGCTTCCTGTTCCGGGCGCCTGACCTGGACAGGTTCTTTGCTGCAGACCGCATGATGGGCGTGATGAACGAGACGCTCGACGGCATGGGATTATCGCTGGCAGAGCGGCCGAACATCCGGGTGGACGCGGAAATCCGGGAGAAGAAGCGTCCCAGGGCATTCTGCAGCGCAATACGGGTTCCTGACGACGTGGTGCTTTGTATCCGGCCGCAGGGCGGGATGGACGACTACCGGGCGCTGTTCCATGAGATGGGCCATGCCCAGCACTTCGGCAACGTCTCGGCAGCCTGCCCGTTCGAGTACCGCTATCTCGGTGACATCGGGCTGTCTGAAACGTACGCGTTCCTGTTCGATCACCTTCCGGGCAGCCGCAACTGGCTGAACCGGCACTTCGAGATGACCGAAGAGAACGTGGCCCACATAACCAAGTTCACGGCGTTCCACCTGCTGTTCATGGTCCGCCGCTACGCGGCCAAGCTCCTCTATGAGCTGGAGTTGCATGCAGGCGCTCCCAACCCGGAGCGGCTGTACGCGCAATACCTCGGCGATGCCCTCAAGTTTCGGCACCCGGAGAACCAGTACCTGTACGACGTGGACACCGGCTTCTACAGCGCCGACTACCTCCGCGCCTGGATGCTCGAAGTACAATTGCGCGGCCGACTGTCCGAGGAGTTCGGCGCCGAATGGTGGACGAGCCGCGACGCCGGCGACTTCCTGAGCGCATTGTGGCATGACGGCCAGAAGCTCAATTGCGACCGGATGGCGCAGAACCTTGGCTATTTCGGCATCGACGAGATGCCGCTGGTCAAGGAGCTGGAGAAGAGCCTGAGGTACTGAATGTCTGCCGCCAGGCAGCTCCACAATGCACTGAAGGCGATCATGGGCATCCGTGCCGGCGAGACCGCGCTGATCGTCCACGATGAATACGCCAGACAGGTCAGCGCTGTAACCAGTGAGGCGCTGCATATGGCGGGCATGAAGGTCGAGACGTATCGCCTGCCCGAAAGCCGGCGTCCGTTGCAGCAGGTGCCGGAGGATCTGTCCCGGCTGGTGGAGACGCTGGGGCCGGCTGTATTCTTCAATCAGTTCGAAGGTTTCGGCGACGAGACTCCTTTCCGCATAGCGCTCATCAACGCAGAGGAAGGGACAGGTGGCCGCGTGGGACATTCGCCGGACATCACGATGGACATGATCGAAGGCCCGATGACGGCTGATTTTGTCGCGATGAGGAAGGATGCCGACAGTCTGAAGTGTCGGTTCAGGGGAACGAAAACGGTTAGACTGGTCGCTCCCTCGGGCACTGACGTGACTTTCAGCATTTCGGGCCGTGCTTTCATCGATGACATCACCATTCGCCCCGGGCATGTGGGCAACCTGCCCGCGGGAGAGATATGGTGCGCGCCCGTAGAGCACAGCATGAATGGCACCGTCGTCTGCGACGGCAGCATCGGAGACCTCGGTCAGGTACGTGATCCACTGGTCATTTGTGTGGATGGAGGGCGTGCCATCGATCTGAAATCGGAAGATTCCACGCTGATAGACCGCGTTCTGGCGTTGATGGGCGTGGATGACGAAGCCTCGATCGCAGGCGAGTTCGGCATCGGAATGAACCCGAAAGCCCGGCTTACGGGCCTGCTGCTGGAGGATGAAAAAGCATACGGCACGGCTCACATAGCATTCGGCGGGAACCTGGACATGCCCGGTGGCCGGAACCAGAGCCGCACGCACCGCGATTTTCTCATCAGGAGCCCTTCCATCATCCTGCCAGAGACTGGAGAATATGTCATGCGCGACGGGAAACTGATCTAGCCTGCGTCATCTGTTCCTCTCTGCTTGCATTGTGGGACACGAAATCACGAAACTTCTTTTTAATGAAAGCTCTAAACGTTCTAAAGCACGGTTAAATCGCTAACGGCGCAAAATCGCTATTAAAAAGCAAATTCGCGAAAGCAGGCTTTTAAAACACGAGTTAAAGCTCGAATGGCTCGAAGACACCAACTAATACAGGTTTATCGTACACTTTGTTACAAGGCTATCCGCTGTTCATAAATAGAAATAGGAACTTGAATCATGATAGCAACGAACATATCTCACCAGGTTTTCGTTTGGTGCCTTCGTGTCCTTAGCGACTTTATTCGTGTTTTAAACTTGGTGGCGTTCGTGGATTTAGTGCCCTTGAATTCGTGGGTTTCGTGCTCTTCGGTTTTTAACCGTGACTTTAGAGAATTTCGTGAACTTAGTGCAAAATAAAAAAGGTTTTGTGATTTCGTGCCCAACAACGCTAAGCCACAACGGTCTCCTAAAACATTTTACGGTACGTCTTTATTCCAATATACGCCAGCGTGATGAACGCGATGGCGATCAGGATGGTCGTCGTCATTGCCGTTGGCTTCGTGGGCGTCTCGGAATTGCCCGGCATGGCAGGCGCAGGTGTCGGAGTAGAGTTGGCGCTGTTATTCAGGAGGCCCGGGATGTCGATGGTCTCCCTGTAGTTGCCGATGGGGATATCATATTGAACGTCATCATAGCCGGGATCGGCTTGCTTGATTCCGGTATATCCGTTTTTCGTCGCCGTCAGCGTATAGAAGCCTACGCCAACGGGCAGATTGTAGATCTGGTAAAAGCCCATCGGGGTATCGTCGTTCGACAAGTATGGCCCCTCGGGAAATGTCTTTCCGTCTGGCATGGTCACTGTGATCTTGGCACCGGTGATTGTGCTTCCGTCGTCATCCAGGACATAGCCTTTGATCGACCCGGTGCTGGTGATAGAGACCATTATGGAGTTTTTGATATAGTCGCCGCTCATTACAGAAGCCTCGATCCATGCGCTCATCGGCAGTTTCATGTGCTCGGGCGGGTTGCTATCATTCAGCCTGATCACGGCGGTCGCTTCGCCGTCGGCGTTCGTAACGATCATGGGTTTATCTGAGACAAGATACTCGCCTTTTGTCCTGAAATTCAGCAGGATCGGGACGTTCTCTATTTCCGGCAGTTCCTCGCTGGCCGTGAGATGAACGGTCATGGTGATCGAATCGTCGAATCCCACTCGCAGATAGCTCTGGGACGCATCTATAGTCATAGGATTGTTCTGCGCGGCCGACGCAGGAATGGCAAACAATGCGGCCGCTGCCAGCAAAAAGGCCGCGATGAGCACTTTTTTCATAGGGTCGCCATCATCTATAGTGTTTTATTCTGCATATAACCTTTATCGTACGACCCGATAATCATCTTTTGTTTGTTGAAAGGGACTATAAAATGACTGGAATCAAGCGGCTTGTGCTCGATGTGCTCAAGCCCCACAAACCATCGATCCTGGAACTGGCGAAGAAAATCAGCAAACTTCCCCATGTTACCGGGGTCAACTTGAGCATCCAGGAAGTCGACACGGAGACTGAAACGATTAAGATCACTGTCGAAGGGAACGACATCGACTTTGAGGAACTGGAATCCGTGATCGAGGACATGGGCGCGGTCATCCACAGCATCGACGAGGTGGCGGCCGGGATGAAGCTCGTGGAGAACGTCGAGACGCTGCAAGACCGGTAAAGCGTATTAAGCTTTTTTGCGGAATACCACTCAGATGACAGACGGAGGGGACGAAGGCAGGTACCTGATCCTGGGTACTATCGACGGACTGCTGGCCGTGCTCGGCATTATCATCGGGCTGGCAGCGGCCACTACGAATACTGAGTTCATCGTCAGGGCAGCCCTCGGTGGCGGCATCGCGCTTTGTCTCACCAACGGCATCGGCTCATACCTCGCGGAGACCGCGGTCGAGTATGGCAGGATATCATCGGTCGAGCATGCCATGCTTGAAGACCTGCGAGACACTCATATCGAGAAGCAGGCGAAGCGCAAGATCATCAGGGACTCCATCACCCACGGTGGCGCGAGTCTGATCGGCTCGATCATCCCGGTGCTGCCGTTTCTGATCATCCGCGACGGAATCGGGGTATACATATCAGTAGTGCTCTGTGGCATCGTTCTCGTTGTCCTCGGTCTTTATTCGGGTCATGTATCTGGCCAGAGTTACGTCAAATCCGTTGTGAGGATGATCGGGCTCGGCGCGACGATCGTCATCGTGTGCAGCCTTCTCGGATTACGCTGAGGGCACTGCGGCTTCGACAGAACGTCCGGCGGCTTTGACATGCGGGCCCGGCGGCTTTGACATGAGGGCCCGGCGGCCCGGTCACGCGCGCGTTTTACGTACCGGGACAGAGATGAGCGACGATTTTCGGGGGTGGACTGCTATACCCGATCTTGTTAAGGCGCCCCCATAACTGGCGTCCCTGGCGCGCCTGGAAATCCGGTCACGCGTGCACACAAAAACCACCTCACATCGTTGTGTCCATCGTGCCATCCATCTCCAATGCTTTTATAGCCTATGTGTGCAAATATAGTCCCGGAGCACTGATTATGGCGGCAGAAGAAATCTGGACAGAGAAATATCGGCCGAAGAGGCTCGAGGACGTGATCGGCCAGCATCAGATAGTGAAACGTCTGATCTCGTACGTTAAATCTGGCAACCTGCCGCATCTGCTCTTCTCGGGCCCGCCGGGCGTGGGCAAGACCGCCTGCGCGGTAGCGCTGGCCAGGGAACTATACGGCGATACGTGGCAGAGCAACTTCATCGAGCTCAATGCCTCGGACGAGCGCGGCATCGACGTGGTCCGGACCAGCATCAAGAGCTTCGCCCGGACGGCGCCGCTGGGCGATGCAAAGTTCAAGATCATCTTCCTTGACGAGGCGGACGCCCTGACTTCCGACGCCCAGTCCGCGCTGCGCCGGACCATGGAGCGGTACGCGGCCACCTGCCGTTTCATCATCTCCTGCAACTACTCGTCCAAGATTATCGAGCCCATTCAGTCCAGGTGTGCCGTCTATCGCTTCGGCCCGCTGACTGCGAAGGACGTCGAGGAGGGGCTCCATCGTATCGCCAGGAACGAGGGCCTGAAGATCGAGAAGGATGGCATACAGGCGCTGATCTACGTCGCCAAGGGTGACATGCGTCGGGCGATCAACACGCTGCAGTCCGCGGCGTCTGTCACGAAGGACATCACGGCCGACGCGGTCTACCAGACCGCGAGCGTCGCGAAGCCGAAAGAGATCGACGATATGCTGAAGCTCGCGCTCAACGGGCAGTTCATTGACGCCAGGAACCGGCTGGACGAGTTGCTGATCACATACGGTCTCTCCGGCAGCGACGTGATCGACCAGATATACCGCAGCATGCTCGATCTCGGCCTGGACGAGGACGTGCTCGTCGAGCTGGTCGACCGCATCGGCGAGGCTGATTTCCGGCTTACCGAGGGCGCGAATGAGCGCATTCAGATAGAGGCGCTGCTGGCGCACTTCAAGATGCAGGGTGCCGCGAAGCAGAAATAGCCCGTTCATTGTCCTCTCTTTTTACCATGGCTAAGCTTGTTTCTTTTTGTATTGACGATAAGGCCTTTAACACAGAGTTCACGCGTACTCTGTGTCAGGTGCCTTATCGCATTTATAAAAGCTACACGTACGTAGAGTAAAAGATACGTTCGATCTTCATAAGCTTCAATAAAATGAGGAAAGAAATGTAGCCTGTGGCAGAAAAATTCACGCCACAGGAACGCTCTTCGCCTGCTCTAAGCGGGTCGCGAGAGTGTTGATAAGCTTCAGGTTTTCGGGCTTTTCGTTCTCCGAGGTTTCTACGATCCTGAGGATATAGAGCGAGATCTTGATGCCCTTCTCAGTCAGCTCGTATCCCTCGTCGTCAGCGCACTTGGCGACGATGCCCGTATTGATCAGGGTCTTTAGCACCCGGTTGAGGATGCCGGGGTTCAGCTTGGTTTCGAACATGATTTCCGTGAAACGCTTCCTGCCTTTTCCGAGCGCGGCAAGGACTTCCATCGTCCCGGCATAAGAGATGGTTTTAAGGATTTCCATAGATATTACCAGCCTATGTTTTATGCACGGGGCCGATTCGCATGCATCCTTTTGCGGGGATTGTGGCATGCATTTTTTACGTCCGATTCCCGGTGCATGATTGTCAATTAGTAATTAATAACTATATAAACGAGTACAACAGCAATGTACTAACAAATTATACAAAATATTTTATGAATCAATGATCTAATTCAAATTTTTAATAATTTTTAGCTATAAATGTAGAAAATATTGCTTTTTTACCTATTGCGATTGAATTACTTGCATTTTATGCATCTGGCTGTATGGGTGAGTTTATTCGGCACATAAATAATCTAAATAATATACCCATAATATCATAATTTGCAACGAATGATCCCGTATTGTGGTGATGAAGAGAATTTCAATGAAACAAATTCCTTCGCGCCGCATGGCCGCTCGTGAGGTTCATTATGTCGGGCTACGGGGATGCTGCCCATACGTGCTTTCAGGGCGGATCGGCAAACACAGTCATAGTATCCAGAGCTTTTTCTCATGCGCGCATATCGGGCATCTCTCCGCGGACTCCGTGCCCTTTGTGCCCTCTGTGTACAATGTTTGGGTTTATCTTGCTTTAATTGTTCAAATTTCGTTATATCAAATGATAATATATTAATTCCGACGGGCAGAATAGAAATTGCAATTGAGGAGGGTAGTTAATGAGTAAGTTATTTGCATTAGGAGTTTTGTTCGTGTTGGCCTTCGCTCTCGTTGTGCCGGCTGGTGCGAATCTTGTTGGTACTGCGTTCGGTTTTCCGACGATTACGCAGACTGGTACGACTACTGCGTTTAATAGAGACACGGCGGCTGCTACGGACACTGAAGCTTTTGCTCTCGCGTTCCCCAACGCTGGCGACCGTGACATTTTTGGGAATCCGGCTGTTGCTGGTTTGACGATGGGTCTTCCGACTATCGCGCAGACTGTGGCGCAGACGCAGGTGCTCACGCACACTGACTTCGCGACTACGACAGAAGAGGCAGCGTTCGCCTATCCGTTCGTCGGCGTCGGCGGCGTAGCACTCCCGGGCTTCGGCTTCGGATTCTAAGCAGGATTCGTAAGATAACCTTACCGTTCGAGTGATGGCGAGATCAAGATCTCGCTATCCTTACATTTTTGTCATTATCGGTTTTACAGAATGGCTTTAAAGAATAATTTTCGGGATTATAGCCTTTCTAAATGGTTTTAGACAAAAGCCTTTCCCGCAGGCCAAGCAGGACTGGTAAACCTCGTGGCAGGCCAGGGCTCATTCTTCGTGCGCGCGCGAGACAACGTTTCGTCAAATACCTTGACGGAGAGCCGATGCATCATTCTTCGTGCGCGCGCGAGACCACGACGACCGTACCTCGTGTTAACGCCCGCGAGCACTACGAGACTGCCCAAAACCCTTCCAGAACTGATTATAATATATTTGTATTCATGGATGCTATTGATCTCAGGAGCGATTTCAACAGGATGAAGATAGCAAAGAATTTTGTATTAAGCAGCGACTCTTTCGAGCCCGGCGGCTATTTTTCGAAGAAGTACACATGTGACGGAGACGACATCTCCCCCGAGCTATCCTGGGATGGAGCGCCGGATGGAACTGAGGCATATGCGCTGATCGTCGATGATATAGATGCACCGAGCCGTGCTTTCACCCACTGGGTAGTCTACAACATCCCGGCAGAAGTGATCGGCCTGGAGGAAGGCATTTCCGCTTTCGAGATCGTCAAGACCGGAGCATCCCAGGGCAAGAACGACTTCGGCCAGATCGGCTACGGCGGCCCGTGTCCGTCTCGTGGGAAGCCGCACCACTATCACTTCAGGATTTACGCTCTCGGCGGCATCCTCGACCTCCCGTCCGGCCTGCCGAAAAGCACAGCCTTGAGCGCGATGACGGGGCGAGTGCTGGCAGAGGCCGAGATCGTGGGACTCTACAAGCGTGCTTGAGCATATACCCCCCTCAATGGCGCGCCTCTGCATGACCAGCTGTGGGAACTTGACTGTTTTGCCTTATTTCGGCTATGTGTTGTACGATCTTCTCGCCAAGGACGCCAAGGACGTAAGCACGCCAAGACTTTTTTAAATTACAGGCATACACAGAACCATTTTTCTTAATGATCCCTGGAGTGCTTGACGTACTTGGCGTCCCTGGCGAGAGTTTCGTTCTACGGGTGCCTCAAACAAGGCCCTGTAGCAGCCATGCCTGGAGAGCCATCCTGTTTAAGTTGCCGGGCCCTTGCATTCGCCCAGACTGCCAGGATGGCGACTATTTATACCTGGACCGGTCCATTGATCAACATGATGTCCTTGCAAATAGGCAAATGGAGACGCAGGTTGGAGAGCATAGGATTTCCCGCGATATTGATCATCTGGGTCACTTGCGGCGTCGTGCTTGTCTGCCAGTACAAAGGGATGATCCCCTGGTTCGATCAGGGAGTAGAATCGGTGATCGTGCTGGTGACTGCCATTCCTGTCCTGCTGCTGGCCATGTACGTGATAGCACAGGTCCTAAAAATGCTTGTGCCGGAGTAGGCTCACTTTTTTGTCAGCAGCGCGAAAGCCTCGTCGAGATACGGTGTCACGTCCAGGCCTCGCTCCTTCGCGATGATCAGCCCTGCCGTTTCCGGCGTGAGCAGATCACATGACTGTTCCTGTCTGAGCCTGATCAGTTTCCATGCTTCGGCCTCGTCTGTGCCCGATCCGGTGATCAGCCCGACGATTCGCTCCATCAGCGTCTTTTTTGTGAAGATGTCGGCTCCCGGTCTGTATCCAGCCGGGGCCACGGTGCTCCGGTAGTCGAAGGCCGGCACGATCCGGTCCTTTTCCTCTTTCAGGAGCCCTGCCTTCAGGCCCTCGTCGATAAGCTTGCGACTCTCGTCTGGCGTCAGCCATTTCAGCTCCAGCGTGAGCGCGAAGGTGAACTCTGCCGGCGTCAGCCGGGCCTTTCCCCGTCTCTTGAATGGCTCCGCAATTACGATCTTAAGCTCGTCCATCTCTGCCGTCCCACATCCGGACGCGCCGGCATCATTTCAGATGCCCGGCGATTCAGTCAGCCTTTGAAGTTCTTCAGCTGTGTCTCGATGGTATTCGCGATCTCTTCAGGCATCGTCCGGCCCTGCCCCTTGACGGTGGCTACCTGGAGAGTCAGTTCTCCGTCCAGGATCACTCTGACAAGATACACGTCGCTTTCGAGAGGCAGGCGATCGAAGTGGCTGTCCACATAGGTGTACCCGACCGTGATGCGGAAGTCTACGGTGCCATAGGGCTCCAGCGTGGGGAGCACTGCGGCAAGGTTGGGCGGAGTGAGCTTTATGAAATCCATGCGCTTCTCGGACACCTCGACCGTCACGTCCCGGCGCGCCCGCACCGTGTCCACGTGGCGCTTGACGTCGAGGCCGGGCGTATCGAAGTCGATCGAGCCCGATTTGCCGTTGATGCTCGCCATGACCTTGAGCAGATAGCGCAGGTCTGCCTTGTAGCCGTACCGGCGCTCGAAATCGATTTCCTGCGGAAAACGATAATAGATTCGTTCCATAAACGGGAAAGCTCCTTTATCTTTACTCTTCGATGTTTGGATGCGATGCGAGATATATTTTTTGCAGAGGAACGGCTTGCTCCAGGCGGCCTTTGCCATTTCATCGTCTCTGCTGATAATCCTCTCGTCATCGATGCGGGCCATGCCATAAAAATCCGCTAAAAAAACAGGTTGGATACTAGTACTTACAGGGATATGTGTCGATGGGGCTGGAACATGATAAAGATCGTAGAGCTGATGCCCGATGATGAGTTCGCTGACATCGGAATGGTGAAGGCTGACTACCTGCATGGAATCAAGGAATATCTCTCTGGAATGGGATATGCGGTCGTCCACGTAGACCGCAGCGACTGGTACAGCTTCGAGCGGAAAATACTGGTAGATACCAACGCCCCGACGGGGATCATCGACCAGGTGCTGCATGAGCAGAACCGCCGGCATAAAGAAGCTACCGGCGTCCTGGTCGCGTGACTATTCCTTTTTCCATTCAACGGCGAGCTTTTTAACATCTTTCGACTTTTCCTCGAGCGCCCGCGCATCGGACGCTCTTTCCTCCAGCATCGCGTCGCAGGCACTTTCCATGTCCTTCGCCAGATCACGCAGCCGTTTGCAGTCGATCAGGCGGTTCCGGGCTTTCTTAGCGTAGTCCACGGCGGGGTCTTCCACTAGCGTCAGGACCTCTCTGAACTTGAGGGTCGCCGCGTCGAAGCTGCGTCCCGCATCGATGAACTCCTCGCCCGCGTTCACGAAAGCGCCTTTCTCATAAAAGTCGAGGCCGTCCCTGATCGAGTCCACGGCCGTTTCCATTTCGTCGAGGCCGTCATTGTAGACCGGCCTGAGAAACGTCGTCAGGAATTTATCCTCGTCCATAGGCACCGATGTGACTTGCCTGGTCGTGACTTGTCCTTCACCCGTGCCGAGAAGCTTCAGGGCGACGGCAAGTGCGGCCGCTATCAGCAGGATGAACAGGAGAATGATGCCGACGCTGCTGTAGTCCATTCAGATGACTCCAGCATTTAGAGGAATATAATCATATAAAAAAGTTCTCACGACGAACATGGTGTGCACAATGGACAGAGTGGCGCCAGGTAAAGGCAGTCCTGAAACGGCTCTGTGGTGTACATCGTGTCAATAGTATCCATGGTGTTACGGTATCCCCGATCCGCCGCGCATCTCCATGTTGAGCATCCCCTGTGCGATGACCTCGTACTTGATCGACAGCAGGGTGCCCGGCGGGGCTCGTTTGACCATGTCTGCCGCGAAGGTCAGGTCTATCGCGATCTTCGGGTGGGTGAGCTCATAGCGTGAGAGCCGTTCCGGGTAGAGCATCTTCTCGGCGACCGCGGGAGACACGCTGAAGATGGCGGCCAGCGCCGCGAAGCCGGGCTGCTGGGCCATCATCATGACCATCGCCTCGCCGGGCTTCACCTGCTCGGCCGGATACTTTTCGGCGATGCTCTGGTAGTAGGGTGTCGATGCCCAGCGAAGCAGCGCGTCGCGGATGAACAGCTCGTTCACCATCGCGTGCGAGTAGTTCGACGAGAGGAAGTTGTAGACGTCTTCCGTGTCCCTGACAAAGGCGAAGACGTCCCGGTAACCGTCCAGGGTTCGCGGCAGCCGGTACAGTGAAATGTCGCCCTGTCCGGAACTGATGTCCAGCACATCGCACGCCGCCCGCAGCGCGGCCTTGATCTCTTCGTGGTCGGCGAAGCCGGAGAGCTTGTCCTTGTGGATGTCGTGGATCGCGACGTAATCGGTCTGCGTCGCAAGGTACATGATCAGTTGAACAGCCTTCGCCTTGTCGGCGACTTTCGCGGGGACTTTCTCTGTGGCGGCCATAGTAATGTATGAAAATTGTCTGCGTTTGGTATTAAAATTATTGCCGGCGTTGCGGCCATGTCACAGCCGGAGAAGGCGTTCGGCGTTGATGTAGGCTATTTTCTCCTTGTCGACAGGGCTCACAGGGAGCCGATCCAGGAATGCATGGGCCTCCGCCATCGAGCTGTACGGGTAGTCCGCCGAGAACATGATACGGTCGGCGCCCATTTCCAGGTATAGGTCCAGGAATGTCCTGGTGTAGTTCAGGCCGCTGAACGTGTAGTGGAGGTTCTCTAGCAGGTAGGCGGAAACCGGGCGCTTCAGCTTTGTCACGCTCGTCGGCAAAGCGTGGTCGGTCCGGGGCAGCATGAACGGCAGCGCCTCGCCCATGTGGCCGATGATGATCTGCAGGCCATGGAACCGGTCGAACACGCCTCTGGCTATCATGCGCAGTACATGGACTGCTGTCTCGATGTGCCAGCCCCAGGCATGCCGGGCCAGCGCATCTGATATCAGCGGCGCGAAACCCGCATAATAGGCGTCGATCACCGGCTGCGGCGGCACTGTCGGGTGGATATAGATCGGCACATCCAGCGCTTCCGCCCGCTCCAGCAGCGGCCAGAAGAACTTATCATCCAGGTAACGCCCCTGCGTATGGCCGTCCACATGGCCTCCGACGAAGCCATGATCCTTCACCATGCGCTCCAGTTCTGCGGCAGCGGCGTCGGGATCTGCCGTTGGCAGCGCGGCAAAGCCAGCGAGCCGTTCCGGGTGGCGTTTGGACGCGGCGGCGAGGAAATCATTTGATCTGCTGGCGACGTCGATAGCTTCGGTCGCGTCGAGCTGCTGTACCGAGGGCGCGGTCAGCGTCAGCACCTGCACATCGATGCCTGCAGCGTCCATGGCCGCTATCCTCCCGTCGCCGACGTCGGCCAAAGCGGCCAGGATCTTCGGATCGCCGACGATTCCGCCCTGTTCCTTAAGCTCGCGCCCCGGACCGGCCAGGAACGCCGGGCTGGCATAGTGCTCTTCCAGCGTGATCGTTCGCATGCTTGTCCGGTTTTTTCGAGTCACGTCGTTCATGAGAAAAAATTTCTGCCCGAAGCCAAAAATTGTTGAGGCGACAAATCGCGTCCAGTGAAATGGCTATTCAAAAGATACCAGTTACGGAATGGATTTCGCTTTCTTTAGCTCATCCTATTTTGCCATCCTATTTTGCCAGCGATGAAAACGATTCTATAGCTTTCTCGCCATGACTAAACCAACGTTCGGCTTATCGGCAGTTTTTTCCTGAACTTTGACTGTCTAAGCCATGGCAATAGCATATACATTGTCTCTGAAATATATGAAAATTTAGGAGAATAATCAGCTGACTATAGTGTTCTAACAATAAAGTTACAGTTCAATGATCTGGCCATTACCTATTTAAATGTTTAAAATAATAAAAATTTCAATTATCAATGGATAACCGGAGGCCCGGGTGTCAGATAACACTATGATGAAACTGGCGTTGAGCTGTCTTGTATCCGGCTTGATCATCTGGATAATCTATGGTTTCATCTGGGAAAC
>JAEZKS010000124.1 GCA_023436075.1 Methanobacteriota archaeon | reverse complement strand
GCAAACCCACGCGGGTGCCCGGCGGCAGGCGCGTCAGCCGATCCTAAAAACACAGAAGAGTCAAAAATTATTTAAAACGTAGCGTACCTTTGCGTGCCCTTCGTGAACCTTCGTGTCCTGAAACCATTCCTCGCAATTCTAAGGCCGTGGCTCTCCGGCCTGGTCATGAGCATTGCCTTTCCGGAATAACCCGATGATCTTCAGGTTGTTGTCGGCCATGGCGATGCCGCCGATGATCAGGATCGCCCCGAGTCCGATATATACCGTAAACGGCTCGCTGAGCAGCACGATGGCGAAAATGATGGCGAACATGGGCTCGAAATACTGGTAGATGGCAGCTTGCGAGGGACCGATCTTGATGATGGCGTCGTTGAAGAAGAAATAGGCGACGATCGAGCAGATGATCGCGAGGTAGAGCAGCGATGCCCATGACACGGTGCCCAGCGTAGAAAGGTCGCTGTGCGGCGTCAGGAAGTAGAACGGCAGCAGGCCCAGGAAGCCGATGATGAAGATGTAGTTGAGCTGGGTGAGCACAGAGTATTTGCCTGCCAGCTTGTTGCCTATCAGGATGTAGGTCGCCCAGAAGGCCGCGCAGATGAGCACCAGGCCATCGCCGAGCAGATGGACGGACATGGATATGTCGCCATTGGTGGCGACCAGTCCTGCGCCGACGAAGGCTATGATGATGCCCAGCGTGTTGTCCGCGGTGAACTTCTCTTTCCAGAGCAGCACGGACGGTATGATGACGAAAAAGGTGCCCATGTTGATGAGCAGCGCCGTGTTCGTGACCGTCGTGTAGGTCATGGCGACGAACTGCACGATGTACTGCAGAGTCACCCCAGTCATAGCCATCACGAAGAGCACGGGCAAATCTTTGCGCTTGACGTGCAGCGACTTCGTACCGTAAAGCAGCACGGTAATCAGCAAAACCAGCGGTGCAGCTATGGCAAACCTCAGGGTGGCCAACTCGACCGGGTACAGGCTGTCCAGGCCTACTCTGGATGCGATGAACGAGCCGCCCCAGAGGATCATGACCAGTATGAGGATTACTTTCGTGCCTGAATACTGCGCCGTGGCAGAGTCTTTCTGCCCGTCTTTCAGGCGGACTGATGAAACGGCGCCAGATAGTTTTTCCGTGATGCCCATTTTATGCCAGCGGCATTATGGCAATGCCTCCTGTTTAGAGCATCTGCGACCTGATTAAGTTATTGGTGAATTGCCTGAGCCGAAGATGCGATGTAAGACTGACATGGCCGTATCGCTTCGAACGAGATCAGGGCGCTCGATCGAGCGCCTTGTACCATACGTTCATGCTCTCCATGGAGCCGCAAATGTTCGTATTTTTCACCAGCGTGCCACCGTAGGAGTACCCTGCTCCGGAAAACAGAGTGTTGACAGGGTACGATAGCGATCTGGCGATAGTATAGGCGATTTTCATGCCTTCCCCGATCATGTCCTCTTCCATCTTCGTCAGCAGGTATGACGACAGCTTTTTCCCCTGGTGATCAGGGTCCGTAGCAAAGTCTGTCATTTCGACATTCTTTATGTCCGGGTTCATCTCTACAGAGGCTGCGGCGACGATTTCGTCTTCTTTTCTCACGCAGAAATACCGGATGTTTTCTGTCATCGTCCTCTTCAGGTAGTCAGGTTCGAAGATCGGAAACGGATAGGTGGCAAAGACTTTCTTATAGAGTTTCGCCAGGTCGAACGCATCTTCCGGTTTAGCTACATGACAGACATAACCCGTGGCCAGGGGTACGTGCCTGCGAATGTCCGCAATAGCCAGCGCCTTCGACAATACCTCCCCGATGTGCTCGCCCTTAGGCTCATGCCTTCGCATCTCCTTCATGTACCTGGCCAGGAAAAAGCCGTCCTCGGAGCCATTGAAGAATCGCGGCACATGTGCTTCCACGACATAACCTTTCTTCAGGAAATTCCCGAGCGCCGACGCCGGCGCCTTGATGAATATCTTCGAGTACCCGCGATCACTGGCGATCTCTTTGAGGAAGTCGGCGATCCACGGCATGTCTCGTGTCGCCAGCTTCATCACGTAGATACGATCGTTGTGCGGGCCTTGCTGCACGACCGTATGGCCGATCTTCTCGATCGTATCAGACATCGTACCTGCCTGTATATCGTCCATTCTTCGGCACGAGGGCGATGGTGTCATCCCTGTCTGAGAGCAGCCTTGCGATGCCGACCTCGTCCGATTCTACGTCCTCGGAACGGTAGTCGAGATGGCACTTCCGGCAGTTGCCCTCGCATTTGACCGGCTTGTAGGCGTCCGGCTCAGTGTAGGTAGTTATAACGCCCTCGTAGTTTCGCAGGACGACCTTGTTTGGAGATAGCGAGATCAGGTAGTTAGGCATCAGCGGTATCTTGCCACCGCCGGCGGGCGCGTCGACCACGAAGGTCGGTACGGCTAACCCGGTCGTGTGTCCGATCAGGTTCTCGATGATCTCGATGCCCTTGGCCACGGACGTGCGGAAGTGCGCGAGGCCCTCCGCGAGGTCGCACTGGAACAGGTAATACGGCCTGACGCGGTTCTGGATCAGGCGGTGAACGAGGCTCTTCATGATCTCCGGGCAGTCGTTGATCCCTGCCAGGAGCACCGACTGGTTGCCCAGGGGAATGCCAGCATCGGCCAGCTTGCGCAGGGCCTCTCTCGACGCTGGCGTCATCTCCCTCGGGTGGTTGTAGTGAGTGTTGATCCAGAGCGGATGATGCTTCTTCAGCACGTTGACGAGGTTATCGGTGACCCGGCATGGTAAGACGACCGGGACTCTGGTCCCGATGCGGATGACTTCCACGTGCGGTATGTTCCTGAGTTCCGTCAATATCCAGTCAAGGTATTCGTCGGGCAGCATGAACGGGTCTCCGCCCGAAAGGAGTACGTCCCGGACCTTCGGATTGTTCCGGATATACTCGAGGCCTTTGCTGATCCTTTCCTGGTCAGGTATGTAGTCGACGTTGCCGACTTTTCGCTTTCTCGTGCAGTGCCGGCAGTACATGGCGCAGACGTTGCTGACGAGGAACAACACCCGGTCAGGATACCGGTGGGTGATGCCTTCCACCGGGCTGTCGCGGTCCTCTGCCAGCGGGTCATGCATATCGCACTTTTCGACAATCAGTTCCGAAGGCGAAGGAAAGCATTGTTTGAAGACGGGGTCGTTTCTCATGTCTTTCAGGTTGATCAAGGATATGTAATATGGAGTGATTGACATAGGGAACATCTCGATTGTCTTTTCCAGCTCTGTTCGTTCCTCATCACTGAATTTCATTCCTGATAACCTTTCGAATGTCGGAATGTCCCTTACTGCGTGTCTCATTTGCCATTTCCAGTCGTTCCATTGTGACGAAGCGACCGAGGAATCGAGTTTCTTAGCCATCTCTATCTGCTTTAATGCTAAACTTCCCATTTTGTCACCATCCTTTGCCATCGAATCACATTTGCCTTAATTGGTTGTCGTAGAGGAGGTTTTTCCTTGAGACGTTAAATAGCTTCTCCTTAAGCGATCAATCGTTATAAATTGACGATAAAAGGAATATACTGCTTAATTCATAGAAATAATCCATTAAAAATGGTATCTAAATATATATCTAATTATCGTTAAATATATGCAAAATTATGTTAAACCGGGTTGTTCTCTCAACCGGCATCAACCTGACCCATCATTCGGTTGTTTTTTTATGTGAGCCGTTTTTCGGAATGTATCACTGAAGTTACCGGATAAGGGATCTCGATACCCTCGTCGGCGAAGAGTTTCAGCGCCTGCTGATATATCTTGTCGGGGATATTCCAATTTTTCCGGAAATTCTGACCCCAGACCAGCATTACGAGGTTAACGGAATACTCGCCGAAACCCTCGATATATACGATCGGTGCCGGGTCTTTCAGGACTCCTTCGATATCCACGGCGATCTTTTTCAGAAGGGCCGATGCTCGGGCGACATCGGAATGGTACGCTACTTTGACCTTTACGGTATACCTGAGCCTGGGATCAGGCTCCGAATAATTGCTGATCCTCGACTTGGAAATATCCGCGTTAGGTATGATGATGACCTTGTTATCGAGCGTCAGCAGTCTGGTGCTCCTGAGCCCGATGTCTACCACATCGCCGTATTCTCCGGTCGACAGCTCGATGCGATCACCGACCTTGTAAGGCTTATCGGTGAGAATAGCGAACGCGCCGAACACGTTAGAAAGGAGTTCTTGAGCAGCCAGTGCCACGGCTATGCCAGCAATGCCCAGGCTGGCCAGAAGCGGTGTGATCTCCACCCCTATCTGGGTCAGCGCCATGAGGATAGCCGCAGTATAAATGACCAGGCTGAACGCTTTCTTCATGAACGAAAGCACGGAGACGTTCAGGTTCGATATGTTCTCGCTGCCTATCTCTTTCTGGTACCAGCTCAATGATATCTCGGCCAGCCGGGATATCTGGAAAGCCACGATGAATATGATCGTTACGGCAAAGGCCGGGTCGATTATGCCCACGATGCTGTCCGGCATCCTGTTTAGTGTCTTTAATGCGACATAAACGCCTATGACTATAATGACGGCCTGTACCGGGCCATTAAACCCGGGAACGATCGCGTCGTCGAACGTCGTGCCGGTCTTCTTAACTATCCTGGATAGATATCTCGTCAGGAGAATTTTCGAAGTCATCGCCACGATGATCGATATGAACACTATGGCCAGCGCGACCAATATGCTTGCGATGTCTGTACTCGAGACAGTGCCGAAATAAGTCGAAACATCGGACAATACGTTTAAGGTTAGATAGGACATCGCTGATAACATCAAATGCCTCCGTTTCAGGGTATGACCTGACCCTATAAAAACCTGGTGCAGGGGCTTATCCGGGAGCGACAGGAAGAAATGGCTTACGCATGCCGATCAAAAAAGCGGATCGCCCTTGTAAGCCTGCCCCGGCTCAGAGGACGCCTTTGGTACTCGGCATCCCGCGCTTTTCGTTCTTCGTCGTGGCCGTCCCCAGCGAGAGCGCCAGCGCCTTGAACATGGCCTCGACCATGTGGTGGTCGTCTTCGCCGTCGATCTCGACGCGAACGGTGATGCCGGCGGCCCTGGCAAACGAATCGACGAAGTGGCGGGTCATGACGGTCGAATATTCGCCGATCTTCGGGCCGTGG
>JAEZKS010000002.1 GCA_023436075.1 Methanobacteriota archaeon | reverse complement strand
CCCGTTGACTGTCCAATTCAGCGACGATATCAACGGACACGACCAGACATGGCAATGGAACTTCGGAGACAACACCCCGAACAGCACGGAGCAAAGCCCCGTGCATACCTACACTGCTGCCGGCACCTACACGGTAACGCTGACGGCAGGCAACCCGGTCGGCCAGAGAACGGTGCAGAAGGTCGGCTATGTGGTGGTCAGTGCCCCTCCGGCCCCGCCAGGGTCCGGAGGACAGGGTAACAGCGACATGACTACCGGCCCGACGCCTACGCCAACGCTGACACCAACACCAACGTCCATGCCAACACCAACGCCAACCGCGGCGCCGACAACCACACCAACACCAACACCCACTGCCGCCTCGACGATGCCCGTATCGCCGACGCCTATACCAGGCTTCTCGCTATGGTCAGGCTTGATCGCACTGGGCCTGATCATGACGGTCGCACGGGTACGCAGAGAGCGTTAACATAAGTATATAGATGGCTCAGGCAACGACACGCACCGGCACAACGATGCCTATCGCCTGCCGTAACGCCTGCGCCTACGTCGGCGCCCATGCTCTGACATCCCTCGGGCCCTCTGGGCCCGATGTCCAAAAGGTTTATTGTCTCGGAGCATAAACTGTAAGTCGCCTCTGGCGGTTTATATGTCCGATTCTAAAGCTGCGCCACCGAACAAGAAGCGTTCTTTCGGCTTCGACGACATCATGTCGATCCTGAGTGAGGACAGGCCCGGAGCGCCAGTACAAGCGCCCGCACAGGAGCCTGCAGCCACGAAGCCAGAGCCAGCCATCATGGAACCCCTGAAGCCCGCCACCGAGCCTGAGCCGGCAGATCAAGCAGCGCAGCCCGCGCAAGAGTTGGAACAGGCAGTGCCGGAGCCGGAAGAAAAACGAACGGAGCCCGTCAACGTGGAACCGCAAAACCAAGCCGTCACAGACGCCGCGTCGCCGGCGGAAGAGCCAAAGAATACAACACAGCCTGTCGCCACACAGACCGACAGCGCCATCGTCGACCGCCTGCTGGCCGACTTCGCCCTGAAAAACGAGGAGATCCTGCGCCTGAACAACGAGCTGATGCAGATCAAGTTCGAGGTCAAGGAGAAGGAACAGAAGATCAGCGCCCTCACGTCCGTCGAGGCCACGCTTGACCAGAAAGAGGAGACGATCAGGGCCAAGGACGCCATTATCATGGACAAGGAGGCGTCCATCAAGGACAAAGAGGCCACCATCAAGGAAAAGGAGGCCGACCTGAAGGAGAAAGACGCCCTCCTCAAAGAAAAAGAAGCTCTGCTCAAGGACATCGAGGAGGCCCTGGCAGCAAAGGACGCTGAGATCAAGGCGTATGAGGCCAAGGTCAAGGAGCTTGAGGCGAAGATGGATGAGATGGCCGAGCAGCTCGGCACGATCCGGAAGCTGACAGCCCGGGAGAGCTCGCATGAGCCGTTCGAGGAGCACGTGGCGGCCAGTACGCCCGGGGGAAAACAGGAGATGAACGTGCAGGAGAAGATGGCGTCCGAAGAGGACGACGTAGGCTCGATCTTCAAGCGACTGGCCGAGACGAAGACGGAAGAGCAGACTGAAGGTGAGGCAGGCGAAGAGAAGCCTCGTAAGCCCAGATCGGCTAAGCTATACGACTTATAGAAAATTTCTGGTTTCCTGAAAACGTGGATAACCAGGCCTTTGATCGTTTGTTCTTGTTTCGGCTATGCGTTGTGCGATCTTCCCGTCAAGGGCGGTAGTCCAGTTGTGCTGGAACCACGAACAATGTCCGGTATAGCAGCCATATCCGGAAAAACAGCGCTAGGCTCTCCCCGCTTCGAAACACATACACGATGCCGTGCCACATGCCTATTTTAAGACTATATAGCACTACATATAATTGCCCTTGCACTTTTATCGATGACAGAAAAGTTGATGATTTCCCGTCCCATATTCCTCGTGCGTGGCATGCTATGGCTTCAAATGACACGCCGGCCGTAAGGCTCACGAATGTTACGAAAAGATACGGTGACCTGACAGCCGTCAATAATCTCAGCCTGGAGATCAGAAAAGGCGAAGTGCTCGGACTCCTCGGGCCGAACGGGTCGGGCAAATCGACGTCCATGAAGATGATGCTCGGGCTCATACCACCCACGGAGGGCACTGTAAACGTCCTGGGCTACGATGTGGCCCGCGACCCGATCGAGGTCCGGCGGCGTGTGGGGTATGTGCCTGAGTCGCCCCGCGTCTATGAGTTTCTGACCGCGCTGGAGTTCCTGGACCTGACCGGCGACATCTACGGCATGACGCCTGAAGCCAAGAAGGCGCGAATCCGCGAGTTCGTCAGCGCCTTCGATCTTGAAGGCAGGGAAGGGGACATCATCAGCTCCTACTCGGACGGCATGAAGCAGAAGGTCGCCATCATCTCCGCGCTGATGCACCGGCCGGAGTTCCTGATCATGGACGAGCCGCTGCGGGGCCTCGACCCCAAGTCGGCGAAGATCGTCAAGGACCTGCTGCACGAGCTGGCAGGACAGGGCATCACGACAGTGATCTCGACGCACGTCATGGAGATCGCCCAGGCCATGTGCGACAGGATCGCCATCATTTATCATGGAGATCTCCTCGCGCTTGGGACCATGGATGAAATCCGGGAGAGCGCAAAGATGCCTGGCTCCGGCCTGGAGGACATATTCCTGAAGCTGACCGGCACCGGCGACATCGGGCCCGTAGTGGAGGCGCTGACCCGGTGACCGTCAACTGGAAGAACGTCCTGCGGCTATACGGCGTGTACACTAAGTCATACCGGCTGATCCTGAAGGGCATGTTCCGCAACTATAAGGAAACCCGGTTGAAGACCTTTGCCGAATATGCGCTATTGTTGTTGCTGGGCATCGGCATCGGCGCAGTGATGGCCTGGGGCATCGGGGTTCTCACGGCTGATGCCACACCTGATGAGTGGCAGTCGATACGTGACGCGGCCGCCGGCATCTTCGTGGCCATCCCGGTGATAGTCGTCCTGTTCAGCCTTTACCTCACCCAGACGAACCAGATCCAGCGCATGAACGCGAACATTGCGGTACAGCCGATCTACTGGTTCCCGCTGACCTGGGAGGAGCACACGCTGGCATCCATATTGTTAAGCATACAGGCGCCGATGACACTTTCCCTCGTCTTCATCCCGGCGCTACTCATCCCCGCATTCGCGGTCGGCCTGCTGCCGCTGGGCCTGCTGACAGTCGTCGCCCTGGCCGTCAGCACCGCCATCACAGGCGCCACCTCCGAGATACTGAAGGGCGTCCAGATCAGGATCGTCGAGACGTTCTCGAAGCGAGCTGGACGGCTGACCGTCTGGCTTCGCTTCGCGGCGACGCTTGCCATATTCACGCTGATCTATGTCTTATACTTCGCATTCTTCCAGTCGGACATTCCAGGCATGGTACAATCGCTATCTAGCGGCATCATGATGGCCTGGTTCATCCCTTACCTGTGGCCGGGCATCGTCCTGTACGAGGCCTACCGAGGAGCATGGCTGGAGGCTGCTCTGTTCACGGCAGGGATAGTCGCCTTCTCCTGGGTGCTGTTCCGCATGGCCGTCCGCTCCAACGAGCGATTCGCGCTAAGGGACACGCAGGTCGTCCGCATATCGACGGGCGGCGTCTACGCGCCGAAGCGCGGGCTGCTGGAGCGGCTGGGCATCTCCCCTGCGGTCGCGGCGATCATGCGCAAGGACCTGCGGGCGTACACGCGCCGCCAGGAGCTGATGTACATCTTCGTCATGCCCATCATCTTCGTGGTCTCCACGCTCATGCCGATCATTGCCGGTGGGAAGACAGACGGCACCGGACCGTTCGGGTTCTTCTTCCTGGCGATGCAGCCGGGGGCGGTGCTGGCAATTTTCCTGGCCAGCTCGATCATCGGCTCGGAGGGAGAGCGACGCTGGTTCCTTATCATGTCGCCGCTATCTCCCCGGAGCTTCGTCCGGGCCAAGTACCTGTTCTGTGCGTTCATCTGCGGAGCGGTCGCGCTGGGAGCCGTCGTCATCGCCAGCCTGCTCTTCCCGGCGACTCCCTACTGGATAGCGACAGGCGTCATCGAAGCACCGCTGCTGGCTCTTTCAATCAGCATAGTTGCGCTGGCATTCGGCATCCGTGGCGCGGACTTCCGGGAAGCGGTCAAGCAGCAGACGATCCGGACGCGGTGGATGTTCACGAGCATGTTTGTCTGCGCGATCATGGCGCTGATCGTGGTCCTGCCAGTGCTGGCCTACGGTGCGGCGGATGCGCTCGGCGACATTGTGCCGGGAATCGTTCCCTCGCCACTGCCTCATGCCTATCTGTTCGTCGCATGGGCGGCCAGCGCCGTCATCGCGCTAGTCATCGGTATTGCTTTCTATTTCTTCTCGGTCCGGCTGGCGACCGGCCTGTTCAAGAGCATGGAAGCATAATAACGGCCCTTTTTTAATCTAGGAAGCTCGTTTCCGACATAACGATTATAATTTAGCGAGCGACAAAGTGTTGCCTATGAGTAAAATGTCGAAGGATGCCGTGCTCAAGAAGGCCGAGCAGCTCAAAGTCGAATTCATCAAGCTACAGTTCACTGACGTCTTCGGAACCACCAAGAACGTGGCCCTGCCCGTGAAACAACTCGAAAAGGCGCTCGACGGCGATGTCATGTTCGATGGGTCCTCCATCGAGGGATTTGTCCGGATCGAGGAGTCCGACATGTACCTGAAGCCGGACCTCGACACGTTCACGCTCATCCCCTGGCAGAGCGAATATGGCAACGTCGCCCGGCTCGTCTGCGATGTCTATCTGCCGAACGGCAAGCCGTTCCCGGGAGACCCACGAGGCAACCTGAAGCGTATTATCAAGGAAGCTGAGGCCGCCGGATTCTCGATGAACGCGGGGCCAGAGCCCGAGTTCTATCTGTTCGAGCGGGACGCGGAAGGCTTGCCGACGACCGCGTCCAAGGATAAGGGCGGCTACTTCGACCTCTCGCCCGTGGACCTGGGCGACGAAGTGCGCCGCGCCATGGTCACCGCGCTGACGGACATGGGATTCGAGATCGAGGCGTCCCACCATGAGGTCGGCGAGGGCCAGCACGAGATCGACTTCAAGTACGCCGACGCGCTGGCGACGGCCGACAACATAGCGACCTTCAAGTTCGTGGTGCGCAAGGTGGCCGTCAACTACGGATTACACGCCGCCTTCATGCCCAAGCCGCTCTTCGGCAAGGCAGGCTCTGGTATGCACATCCACCAGTCGCTGTTCAAGAAAGGCGGCAAGGTCAACGCCTTCTATGACGAGAATGGCAAGTACCAGCTCAGCAAGACCGCGCTGCACTACATCGGCGGGCTGCTGGCGCACGCGAGGGGCTACTGCGCGGTCACCAATCCGCTGGTCAACTCCTACAAGCGGCTCGTGCCCGGCTACGAGGCTCCTGTCTACATTGCGTGGTCAGAGAAAAACCGCTCCCCGCTGGTACGCATCCCCGCCCGCAGGGGAATAGGCACGAGAGCTGAACTGCGCTGTCCCGACCCGGCCTGCAATCCGTACCTCGCGCTGGCCGTGACGCTGAAAGCCGGCCTGGATGGAATCAAGCGAAAGCTCGACCCCGGCGACCCGGTGAACCTGAACATCTACCACCTGACTGAGGACGAGCGCAAGCACTATGGCATCAAGAGCCTGCCTGCAAGCCTGTCAGAGGCGCTGGACAACCTGGAGGCCGACGACGTGATCAAGAGCGCTCTCGGCGAGCATATCTACGACCGGTTCATGACTGCCAAGCGCATCGAGTGGGACGAGTACCGGCAGCAGGTCCACAAGTGGGAGCTGGACCAGTACCTGGGCACGTTCTGAGAGACTAGAACGGCTACAACAAGAGAGCCCTGCGGTCCGGTCGCATGCGCATGTGAGCGAACGGCCGCCCGGTTTTCTGAGCCTATCGACCAGAAACAAGCAGATAGCGGCGGTTGAGAGGATCACAGACATACTCGATGCATAAGCCGTACCTGCCCGGCCGTAATATTACGCGACCGCCGTCTTCTGCCAGAAATTTCACTCCTTCGTCGATGACGAACGCCTTCTTCGTGCCACAGACCTTATAATAGATCGTCCCTTCATGGCCACCGTCAGAATCCGGGTCGTAGCCGAACGACAGGTACTCCGTGCCTTCAGGAAGGTCGAACTCCACGTTACGCATGGCTCCTGCCGGCGAACCTGGATCGTCCAGCTGTCTGGCCGCCAGCGACAGCAGGAAACGACAATCACTGGCAACAGCTTTTATCTGCCTGTCCACCGAGGCCATCTCGACGGCTGGCGTGGCGTTCTTTAGCCCGAAGGCGGCCATGGCGACGATGATCGCTATCAGGATTATCGTTCCTGCCAGCGCGATAGGCAGCGAATCGACCGCGGAATCGTCATCGATCAGCGCCATAGACCTCCGGCTCGCTCCCGCCATGGGCGCTGATGCGAGGCCTGATCCGTATGACATGGTACGATTCCGTGGCGTCGTCCAGCACGATGGCCGCCCCTTTCGCTGTGCCCAGGCGTGACATTGCGTCCCTGATCGGTTCCCTGACATATACGGGCCTCGCCTTCTCCAGCGCCTCGATGTCGTCGCGCAACGTCAGCCGGTGAGAGATGAGCACGTCTGCCTGAGAGAGCACATCATATCCAAGCGCTGACGGGCGCTGAGTGGCCAGCACGAGCGACAGGCCGGGTTGCCGGCCCTGCCGGAGCCACTCGTCGACCAGCACTCTGCCGGCGCTGCCACCGGCGAACATGTGTGCCTCGTCGATCATCAGCCAGACAAGAGGCGATTCCCTCCCACCGCTCTCTTTTCGCCTGGCTCGAACTCTGATGTCGTATAGCGCCCGTCCCAGCGATGCGACGGCACAGGACCGCACGGCAGGGTCGTGACCGTAGCCGCTCAAGTCGATGACATTGACGCTGCCTGGCTCCAGCAGGACGTCGTAGTTCGCATTTTT
>JAEZKS010000248.1 GCA_023436075.1 Methanobacteriota archaeon | reverse complement strand
GTGCATTGATCTTCTTGAACTTCCAGCCGAAGGTATTTCCGTAGAAATGCTGTAATGTTTCGATATTTTTTGCTGCGATCTCGAAATGCATCATCCGTGGCATATCCGTCATCTTCCCCTTATCGTTGATAGATACCTGTATGACCGGTGAGTAGATGATAGTGACTCTCTTTAACGTTAAAGAGGCTATTTAACAAATATTAAAACTGGAACAGCCGGGCCTGCAGACAGTCGGCGATGATCGCGTCGGTCGTCTTCCAGGTCTTGCGGGCACAGTCAGGCATTTTTTTGTGCTTCTTGTAATAGCTTCTCAAAAATTCGATGGTCACCGGGTCGTTTGGATACCCGCTGCCCACGTCCTCTCCCACCTGCCCGGATATTTCTTCGACCAGCGCGTCCCGGTGCACCTTGGCCAGGATGGAGGCAGCCATGACGATGGGGTACTTATCGTCGGCCTCGTGGCAGGAGACGATTTCGAGTTCGAAGTCGAGATGTTGCCGGATGTTGTAGCCGAAGCGCTCCGCGTTTACATCGCAGGCATCGACGTAGGCGGTGAAGGGCTTCACCGCCTTGATAGCGTCGGCGAAACAGTTGACCTCCAGCGCGTTGAGGTTTTCCTCGGAGCCCACCCGGGCGTCGATAGCCTCTGGCGTGAGCACGATGAGCTTATAGTATAGCGTCTCTTTCAATTGTGTTGCGAACGCCTCTCGTTTCTTCGCGGTCAGCTTTTTCGAATCCTTCAGGCCCATGGACTCGATGGCAGAAAGCGATCGCTGGTCGATGTGGGCGCCGCAGACCACCAGCGGCCCTATGACAGGGCCCCGGCCGGCCTCGTCCACCCCCATGACGAGCTTCTTCGCCTTCGCCCTGCCCACCCGTTACACCCCGGTCAGCTTTTTCTCCTTACGGACGTCCCGTTTGGGACAGATGTCGTCCACCGGACAGCAGTGGTGCTGCGGCAGAACGGCGTGGCAGAAGTCCCTGCCGAGGTTGATGATCAGCAGGTGGGCCATGCCGGGGATACGGCGGCGCTGCTCGAGGTCTTCCTTTACTTTGCGCTTGGCCGCTTCGCTGTCGCCCGTGGCCAGGCTCAGCCCGGTGCGTTCGGAAACCCGGCAGATGTGCGTGTCGACGGGCACGACGCTGTGTCCCAGGCTGAACAGCAGCACACAGTCGGCGGTCTTGGGGCCGACGCCGTACAGGCCCAGCAACGCTTCTCTGGCTTCACGAGTCGGCGCCGAGCGCATCCACTCGATGCTGCCGCCATAGCGGTCGATGATCTCCCGGGAGCACCGGATGATGAACTCGGCCTTGTACGGCCCTGACGTCCTGATCAGCTCCTCCAGCTCGCGCTTGTCGGCCGCCGCCATCTTGTGCACGTCGATGCCCTTGTAGCGGTGCTGCAGCCGGTAGAAAGTCTTGCGGGCGCTGTCGGCAGTCTTGTTCTGGGTGAGAATCGTGATAATAAGCGAAATGTATGGATCCTGCAGCTTGAGTACCCAGCAATTTTTGTAGAACTCTTTTGCCCTCAGCAGGATCTCGTTGTCCCCGCAGTAGACCTCGTTCAGCGGGTAGTCGAACTCGGCCATGACCCGATCGCGGTATCGTTCCGGCGAGACCTTCAGCGTGCCGTCGGCGCACTGCTCCAGAAAGACGTCCTTGTCCTCATCCGGGTAGTACTTCAGGTAGCCGTTCTCCACCGGCATCCACTCCAGCGCGGTAATCTGGATGTCCATCGTGGAGCGCAGGTCGATGTCCGTCAGAGTGTCCATCAAGGAAAGGAACCCCTTTCATGTTATATTTACTTTCCCCGGCCGCCCAGCTGTAGCAGCGCGGATTCGATATCAGGCAGAGCGTTCACCGAATAGTCGGCCTCGCTGTGCCTGCCGTTTGCGGAATAGTACTTCGCGGCATACCTCTCGAAGTTCTCCATGTATTTCGTGAACATGATGGCATAGCACCCGGCAGCCTTCGCGCCATATACGTCCAGCAGCGGGTTATCGCCTATATGGACGGTGTGCTCCGGGCTGGCGCCCAGGCTGCCCAGTGCAACCTCGAAGATGCGCCGGTTCGGCTTGATGTAGCCCGCCTCGTCCGAGTAGGTCATGGCGTCGAAGCATCGCAACAGCCCGTAGCCCTCCAGCACTGTCCTCATGGTGCGGCCCGGCGTCCGTCCCGTGTTCGAGATCAGGCCGATCCGGTAGCCCTGGCCCTTCAGTGAAAACAGCAGTTCCTTAGCACCATCTACCAGCTTTGGCTTAAACTGAAGCAATGCGCTGGCGTAAGGCTCGCGGATGACGTCTTTCAGCCGGTCGACGTCCTCCAGTCCCAGCCCTTCGATGAGCAGCGCGAGATGCGCGTCGTTGTCGAGGTCTCGCTCGCTTTTCCATACGGCAGACAGCTCGGCCTCAGTGAACTCGTAGGCCGCATCGATCTCCTCCCATGTGAAGTCGTAGCCTGCGCTGCGCAAGGCTTCCATGATGCTCTTCATCCTGTGAACACGCAGCCGATCGTCGTAATAGTCGTGAACGACCAGTGTGTTCCAGACATCGAAGGTGATGGTGTCGATCATGTCTGGCTATACTGTTGAGCGCACCGTTATGAAATATCCTCTGCTTCCGGCCATTCTATTTTATCATCCTGAAAATTGCGTCGGGCACTTCGTTTATACGGGCAACGCAGGCGTCCGGCTCGCAAGTTGCGCTTTTGTTCTCCGCATACTGCAGCACCCGCACGCTCTTCATGCCATAGTTCCTGGCACCGCGCACGTCCAGCACGTCATGGTCGCCAACGTGGACCGTCCGCCCTGGCTCTGACCCCATGCGGTCCAGCGTGAGCTCGAAGATACGAGGATGAGGCTTTATGTATCCCGCCTCGTTGGAGAAGGGCGTTACCTCGAAAAAGTCCAGCAGCCCCATCCGGTCGATGGCCTTGCGCATAGCAGCGCCCGGCGTCCGTCCTGTGTTAGAGATCAGCGCGAGGCGCAGGCCGCTGTCCCTGACCATCCGCAACGTTTCCATAGCCCCTTCGACCAGGAACGGCTCAACATGCAGCACAGCGTTCGCGTACGGGTCAGCCATCGCATTGACCAGTCCGGGCTCCGGCTCTATGCCCATGCAGCGTAGCAAGACCTCTACCTGCTCGCCCGTATCCATATCGCGGTCAGTGGCCCAGCGTTCTTCGAGGAAACGGTCTGACGCCGTGTATGCCATGGCAATCTCTTCCATGGGACTGTCGTATCCGGCATCGTGCAGTGCTGTTGCCATGCCGGACATGCGAGCTTCCCGGATGCGGTCGTCGTAGGACTCATCGTGAGCAATGAGCGTATTCCAGAGGTCGAAAGTGACAGTGTCGATGTGGTTGCGGGGCATGGGAACTCAAATATGCATACACGGCAGTGTTTAAAAACCTTCACGGGCGGCTAGTTCTTCTTTCCGCCCCACACGAACCGCTCGACGATCTTCCGGCTGTCGTCCCGGAGCCCGGCGATCGTATCCGGCGTCATCGGGCCCGTCTTCCGGGCCGCACCAATGACTTTATGGCTGCCGCTTTCGACCAGCAGTAGGTGGACGTTCTTATCGGAGACATTGAAATAATGCTCTGGCCTGGTCTTGTGCAGCTCGTGAAATAAATTGGAATAAACGGCGGCATCCTCGTCGGAGGTGCTGCTCGTCGAGGCGATCACCAGGCCGTCGGATGACGCGATGGTCAGCCAGCTCAGGCCATACTTTGCCGTGATCGCTTTCATGCTCTCCGGCAGGTCGCCTTTCACTACTTCGACGGGCGGCGCCGGCTGCGCAGCCTGCTGCCCTGCGGCAACGTGCCCGAGCCTGGTGATGTCCACCTTTCCTGACTCCGGCTTTTCGGGCACCGGCAGGAGCTTTTTCTCGGTCTCCGGCTTTTTCCGTGGCGGTACAGGTGCCGTGTATTCCCGGCATATCCGGGCTACTTCCAGCACCGTCGCCGACAGTGATCCGGCCAGCAACAGCGTCACCAGCCCCGCGATCGCCAGGTACAGCGGCTCCGATACCCCGAAAATGTCATAAAGGCTGCCTGTCAAATCCATTTCATCCCTCTACCGACAAGATATATACGAGATATATTCTTGTCCCTCTCTTAATCATCTTTTGAACTGCAATGATATTAAAATCTATCTTATGAATGGCTTGAAATGGCCAATTTATTTGTAAACTAATGGTTGCAATACATTTTACGGGCACTTCGTTCCGCAGGCAAATACCCGGTGACGCTCGTGTTTCATGCCCCTGAAAGTCCGGTGCGTCACCGTGCTTTTCACCGTGACGCTTCCGAAGCCCGAGAGCAACTCTTTCATCTCGTCCTCTGAAAAATAGTGATAAATGATCCCCGTTTCCCTGCGGAACGTATGGGGCTCGACCTCGTTGCCCCCATAGCGCATGTCACTACGTCCGAAGGCCTCGATGAAGGTCATGCCCTCCGGGACCAGCACCCGCCTGATCTCTTCGACAGCCATGGTGCGTTCGTGCTCCAGCAGATGTTGCAGCACGTCGTAGCAGACCACGGCGTCGAACGTCCCGTCCCTAAACGGCAGGCAGCGTACGTCGCCTGCCGCGAGCCCGAAAATACCTCTTCCCTGCATCTCCCGCAGGCCTTCCCGGACCAGGTCCAGCCCTACGACCCGGTAGCCCGCCCGTGCCAGGGGCACGGCCATCTTGCCGCTGCCGCATCCGGCATCGAGCACGCGCGCCCCGCCAGGGACCAGCGAGGCGATCGGCGCGATGTCGTATGGCCCTCGCCATATTGCCTTTCCGTACTCGGCCTTCCATGCGTTCAAATGGTCGTGCACAGGCTGACGTAACCCCCTTGTTTCCGGTGGAACGTGAACGTCCCGCATTACCGTTTTGCTCTGGATAGGTATAATATTATTGAGGACGAGGTAGGTATCATGTGGCGAGAGATGGCTCAATGGGGCCAAATGCTAGAGCAGGGCGGCCTTGTCAGCTCGCGGTTCGGCAACATCAGCATACGCACGAAGAATGGCCTGATCATCAAGCGTACGGGTGTCATGCTCGGGCAGATCAACGGCCCGGAGGACGTGGTCGAGGTCGGCCTGCAGCCTTCGGACCTGCTGGGCGACGCGTCGACCGAGACACAGAGCCACCGGACGATCTACCTGAACACCGACGCGAAGGCCATCATCCATGCTCACCCGCCCTTCGCCATTGTGGAGTCCCTCCTGCAGAAGGACGAAATCATGCCTCTCGACAGCGAAGGCCTGCCTTTTCTCGGTACCATCCCCATCGTAGACGGAGCTACCGGAGAACAGCAGTTGTGGGACAACCTCGCCCGAGTGCTGGCAGCCGGCAAGTACAAAGGCGTTGTCAACCGGGGCCATGGCACCTTCGCATGGGGGCCTGACCTGAAGGACTGTTTCAACACGACCGCCATGATCGAGCATAGTTGCAAGATCAGGTACTATTACGATTTGGCTAAAAAATGATATGGGTTAAAGCCCTTGGCCCATGACACCAAAGGCTCTGAAGCTTTACAGGTTATCATGTCTCATCTTCTGAAGAGGTAGGTCAGCAGCCCGATGAGTATGATGAGGAGCCCGCCGGCCACGATGATCGCAGCCCAGAAGTACTGTGTCCATCCGCCGAGCGATTCCGTCAGGAATGCAGCGCCGATCATGAGCAGCACCATCCCGCCGACGATCATGCCCGTCCCATGGTAGCCCCACACCAGCATCGTGATCAAGCCACGAAGGACTAACAGTCCGCCCAGGCCTATCAGCAGGTATGTCCAGAAATTCTCCCAGGTGACAAGGTCACTCATGATGCCTGAAGCGGCCAGGTACAGCAGTCCACCCAACAGGATGACGAACAGGCCCCCAAAGATAGAGTTGAACAGCACCCACTCGGGCGATGTGCGCCGCTCCCAGCGCAGCTCGTGTCGCTCTGCATGGCGCATGCGCCTCCAGTCTCTGCGGCTCATGTAATCGAACGGTCCCGGCTCCGCCGGCCGGCCTGCGGGCTGGCCGCACTTCGGACAGAACTGTGAGTCAGCCGGCAGCTCCGCGCCACATTTTGAACAAAACGCCGTGATATTGACCTCCGGATGTCAAATGATGTAAAACGACCTCTGGCTATAGATATTTTGCCTATATAGGCATTGCGATGGGGAGCGCCGCCAGGCCGATCGTAACGAGGCAGCTTGTTAAAATGCACGGCATCACAGCACTTTCAATAATACGTCGATCATGTCCTCGAAGAGAAACCGCTCCGGCACCACGTCGACCCGGATGCCGCTCTCCATGAGAAATGTGGCGGTCGGGTTACCGATGACGGCTACTTTCTTCGAGTTGATCGCCCGCTTGAGCTCGTCGAGCACGCCCATGGACTCGCCCATCATGAGCAGGCTCCGTGCTGTCATGGTGCTCGTAAAAGTATACGCATCGATGGTGCCAGCCAGCGCCTCGCGGACGAAAGCGGCCTGGGCTTCGCCGGACAGCGGCACGATGTCGTACACGATCACTTCACGGACCGTAGCCCCTCCATGCTCCAGCCCGGAGACGAGCACAGGGTTGCCGTGATCGCTGCGCAGCACTTCGACACGCTTTCCCGTCAGCTTGAAGTCTCTGACCAGGCCGTCGCTGGAGAACGTGGTCGGCATACGCTCTGCCTTCACGCCTAGCTCCTGCAGCGCTTTGCTGGTCTTAGGACCGATAGAGATGACCTCGATGGCGTTCAGCCTATCCTTTAATGCCCTGGCATCGGCAGACCTGTCGAAGATGAAGCCGATGCAGTTCTGGCTAGTGATGACTACCGTATCGACCTCGCCGGCCTCCAGCCGCCGGAAGAAGGCGTCCAGTGCCCCGTCGTCCCGGGGCACCATCTCCATCATGGGCACTGGCACGGGGTCGAGTCCTTTCGACCTGACGAGCGCTTCGGCTTCAGGCAAAAACTTCTTCGGCCGGGTGATGGCAACGCGCTTCATTTCTTTCCCAGCACTTCCCGAAGGCGGACGACCTCGCCGACTACGATCACGGCCGGGGCCTCGACTTTGCGTTTCTTCGCCAGCGTGACGATCGTCCCGAGCGTTCCGACAGTGGCACGCTCATCCGGCGTCGTGCCTCGCTCGACGATGGCTACCGGCGTGTCCGGCGACTTCCCGTTGTCCATGAGCGCTTTCACGTTGTCCTCCAGTCGCTGGATGCCCATCAGGATGACCAGGGTGCCCTGCAGCGCGGCCAGCGCCCTGAAGTCCAGTGCCGTAGCCCCCTTAGTCGGGTCCTCGTGGCCTGTCAGGATGGTGACCGACGATGCGTAGCCCCGGAATGTCACCGGGATGCCGGCGCTGGCCGGGGCCGCGATGGCCGAGGAGATGCCCGGTACGACCTCGACCTCGATGCCTTCCTTAGCCAGCGTCTCTGCCTCCTCGCCGCCGCGCCCGAAGACATACGGGTCGCCGCCTTTCACCCGTACTACCGTCTTGTACTTGCGGGCCAGGTCGACGAGCATCCGATTCATCTCTTCCTGGGGCACCGTGTGATTGTCCGCGCGTTTGCCCACGTCGATCAACTGCGCTTCCGCCGGGAACAGCTTCTTGATATCCTCACCGACCAGTGCGTCGTACAGGATAGCGTCCGCATCCTGTAGTGCTTTGATCGCCCTGATGGTCAGCAGGTCGACGCTGCCCGGACCTGCGCCGACCAGGTATACCTTTCCAGTCATCGTAACAGCTCCTTTCTCGCCGCCTCGGCCAGCGTCCGGCCACCGGCCAGCGCCAGACGCCCGGCAATGCGTCTCGCATGCTCTTCGTAGCCGGCCACAGGGATAGTATCCCGGACCCGGACCTGCTGTGTACCGTCCAGCGAGAGCACCTCGCAGATCACTTCGATCTCGTCGTTGAGGCGACGGGCATAGGCGCCCATGGGCACCACGCAGCCGCCGTCGAGTTCCGAAGTGATGATCCTTTCCACCCGCGTCTCCAGCCATGTGTCCGAATCGTTCAGCCGCTGCAGGGACTCCATCTCCGGCGAGCTTTCCCTGGCCACGACGGCGATCACGCCCTGGTTGGCCGCTGGCACCGACTGGTACGGATCAAGTCGCTCGGCCTGCAGCACGATCCCGAGTCGGATGAGCCCGGCCTCTGCAAGGATGATAGCGTCATACTCACCATCGTGCAGCTTCCGCAGCCGGGTGTCCACGTTGCCCCGGATGTCCTTCGTCTGCAGTCCCGGGTAATTCCGGCGTATCAGTGCCCGACGGCGAGTGCTCGACGTGCCGACTATGGAGCCGTCTGGCAGATCTTTCAGCAGCCGGCCGTCGCAGGTGATCGCCACGTCCAGTGCCGATTCCCGCGTCAGGACGGCGGCCAGCGCCAGTCCCTGCGGGCGCTCCGTAGGGATGTCTTTGAGGCTGTGCACCGCAGCGTCGATCTCTCCCCGGAGCAGCAGGTCGTCGATCTCCCTGACGAAGGCACCATAGCCCTTCAGCGCGTACAGCGGCCGGTCTGCCTGCACGTCACCCGAGGTCTTCACGACCACTGGCTCGGCCTGCTCGCCCTTCGCTGCCAGCAAAGCGCAGACCTTCTCCGCCTGTGCCATGGCCAGCCTGCTGCCCCGGGTGCCGATCCTCATCGTCCGTTACCCCATCGCTTCGAGCGATTTCTTTATGGAATGGGCGATTTTATCGAAGTCGGCCTGAGTGTGCGCCGCAGAGAGGAAGTTGGTCTCGAACTGGGAGGGCATCAGGAACACGTCCTGGTCCAGCATCCGCCGCCAGAAGTCGAGGTATTTCACCTTGTCTGATCGGAGCGCCCCTTCGTAGTTCTCGGGCTGCGGCCCGAAGAAGATCTGGAACATCGAGGCGATGCCTACGGGCGTGTAGTCCTTCTTAAGTTCCCGCATCATGTCCGTCAGCGTCTGCCCGAACTTCTTGCACTTATCGTTCAGCTTCCAGTGCACGCCTTCTTTTTGCAGCGTCTCGACGGTCGCCAGCCCGGCGGCCAGCGACAGCGGGTTCCCGTTGAACGTCCCTGCGTTGTAGACGCCGCCCTGGGGCGCCACCGACTCCATGATCTCCTTCTTGCCGCCGAAGACGCCGATAGGCAGGCCGCCGCCAGCGATCTTGCCCAGCGTGGTCAGGTCTGGCTCGACGCCGTAGTAGCCCTGGGCGCCGAACATGTTGATGCGGAACCCGGTGATGATCTCGTCGAAGACGAGCAGCACGTCGTAGTCGCGGGTCACGTTCCGGACCGCCCGCAGGTACTTGTCTTTGGGCAGTATGGGGCCCATGTTGCCCATCACCGGCTCCATGATCACGCAGGCGATCTCGCCCTTGTGCGCTATGAGCGTCTCTTCCATGGCGGTGATGTCGTTATACGGCACTTGCAGCGTGTTCTTCGCCACGTCTACGGGGACTCCGAGCGAGTCGGGTGTCCCCATCGTCGCCGCGCCGGAGCCGGCCTTGACCAGCACGGCGTCGTGAGCGCCGTGGAAGCCGCCCTCGATCTTGACGATCTTGTCCCGGCCGGTGAAGCCCCGGGCCGCCCGGATGGCGCCCATAGTGGCCTCAGTGCCGGTGTTCACAAACCGGAGCATCTGCATGCTCGGGTAGTATGTCCTGATGGTCTTCGCGTACTGGATCTCCAGCTCGGTGGGCGTGCCGTAGAGCCATCCCTTATCAAGCTGGCCCTCGATGGCGGCACGGACGGCAGGGTGGCCGTGGCCGAGGATGAGCGGCCCGTAGCCAAGGCAGCAGTCGATGTACTCGTTGCCGTCGACGTCGGTCAGCCGGCTGCCGCTGGCGGACTTCACGTAGAACGGGTATGGCTTGATAGCCCTGACGGGGCTGGAGACCCCGCCGGGAAAGAGCTTGATCGCCTCGTCGAAGAGGGCTTTTGACTGGTCGAGTTTCAAGAGGACACCTCAATGATATTATCGTTGTTCGCGGGACTTTTTGTACAGGCTGTCACGTGGTTATAGCACGAGGCACACAAAGTTCACAGCGTACACGAAGCTATTTTACAGCAATGCTACAGTGCACTTTTACCGTATATTGTGTACCTCGTGTACTTTGTGAACTTTGTGTTATAACCACGTGATAGACAGTTCAACAGTTACACCAATGACTATCACAGATTTGCTCAGTTCAAGATATACATTCTTACGCCCGCAGCAGCCGGGCGACGTCCTTCGCGGAGTAGGTGATGATCATGTCAGCGCCGGCGCGCTTCATCGAAAGCAGCGTCTCCACTGCCACCCGGTCGCCGTCGATCCATCCGTTGGCTGCGGCCGCTTTGATCATCGCGTACTCGCCGCTGACGCTGTACGCGGTGACGGGCACGCGGAACTCGGCCTTGACTCTGTACAGGATGTCTAAATAGGCTAACGCAGGCTTGACCATGACGATGTCGGAGCCCTCATCCAGGTCGAGGGCGACTTCCCGGAGCGCCTCGTCGGCGTTGGCCGGGTCCATCTGGTACGTGGAGCGGTCGAAGCCCTGGCAGCCGGAGGATGCGGCCTCCCGGAACGGTCCGTACATCGCAGAGGCGTACTTGGCCGCGTAGGACATGATGATCGTGTCTTTCAAGCCATGAAAGTCCAGCTCGCTGCGGATGGCATGCACCATGCCGTCCATCATGCCCGAGGGGGCGACGATGTCCGCGCCTGCCCTGGCGTAGTTGACGGCAGTTTTTGCAATGATGTCCAGCGTGGCGTCATTATCGACTGTTTCGCCCCTGATCGGCCCGCAGTGGCCGTGCGTCGTGTACTCGCAGAGGCAGACGTCCGTCGCGACCAGCATGTCGCGGCTCCGGCGCTTTACGGCTTTCACCGCCTTCTCGATGATGTTGCCAGGGGCGTAAGCGCCTTCGCCCGTCTCGTCTTTCTTCGACGGGATCCCGAACAGCATGATCGCCGGTATGCCCAGCGCGATCAGCTCTTCCATCTCCTCGTCCAGCGCGTTCAGCGGCAGGCGCTCCACGCCTGGCATCGAGCCTACCGGCTTTCTCTCAGTGGCGTTCTCGTCGATAAAAACCGGGTAGATCAGGTCTTTCACGTCCAGCGCCGACTCGCTGACCATCGCGCGGATGGTCTTATTCTGTCTTAAGCGCCTTGGTCTTGTTACCGGATATGACATTTTCCTCTTCCACCTTCAGGTCGAACAGTTCCTGCGCGGCACGGAGGCAGTCCTCGTCGCAGCGCTCTGCGGCCAGCCTGAGCTTGAAGGTCGGGCTCGCGAGTATCTTGCTCGTGAGCGCCGACGAGAAGTCCTGCAGGATGCTCACCTGCTTATCGGACAGGCCGCCTGCCGAGCTCAGCCTCGCTATCGCGTGGTCCAGCTCTGCCAGCCGAATGTGGTCGGTCTTTCGATACAGCATCCCGATCGCTTCGTCAGCCTGCAGCCTTTTCAGGTCGCGTTTCAGCAGCGCCAGCTCCCCCAGAATGATATCGGCGACCTTCGCCGCTTCCTGCCGGCGCATGGCCATATTCGACTCGCTGATCTGCCGGAGGCTGTCGATATTGTGCAGCGCCACGCCCGGGATCTCTCCGCAGGTCAACTCCACGTTGCGGGGGTTGGCGATGTCGATGATCAGGAGCCGGTTGCCGTTCTTGTTCTGCTCGATCATTTTTTTAGTGATAATGATGTGCGGCGCGCCGGTGGCGCAGATGATCACGTCGGCGCTGCTGATGTAGTCGCTGATGCGGTCCAGCCGGATGGCGGTGCCTCGCAGGCTTGCGGCAAGCTTCTCCGCCTGCTCGAAGGTGCGGTTGGCCACGTAGATGGCGCGCAACCCCTTCTCCGAGATGGCGTTAGATACCAGCGTTCCCATCTCTCCCGCGCCCACGACCAGGATGGTCTTGCCCCGGAGGTCGCCCTGGATCGATTCAGCGAGGTCTACGGCCGCCGATCCTATGGAGACCGAGCCTTTGTTGATCCGGGTCTCCAGGCGGGCGCGCTTGCCCGTATGTATCGCCTTCATGACGACGGTGGACAGGGCCGGGCCCGCGGCGCCCAGTTTCTCGGCGTGCAGATACGCGGCCTTGATCTGTCCCAGGATCTGGTCTTCGCCCACGATCATCGACTCCAGCCCGCAGGCCAGCCGCATCAGCCCGGCCATGCACTCGTCGTCTGACGTCAGCTCCATTGCCTCGATCGGCATGCTTTCCTTCCTGGCGAAGTTGATCAGGGCGTCCCGGGTGTCAGAAACTACGTATATTTCTACCCGGTTGCACGTCTGCAGAAGCATGGCTTCCGTGACGTCATCCATGGAAAGAAGGGTCTGGATGGCCAGGTCCGGGTCTTTGCACCTGGCACGCTCGATCAGGTCGATGCTCGCGTTTTTGTAGCTGATCGACAGGCTGTGCAGGAACCCCATGGTATCACTTTTATATATTAATAATATGAGTTAGTAACACTAAATAACACAATAATAGCACTCTAATCAATTATAGTTTACGGGTTAGCTTTGATGAAAAGGGCAATAAAGCTTGCCATCATATTATATGCAATAATATGAAAAGAAATGACAGGATTTTGACACGTACAGGAATGCGTGTCAAAAAGAAACCAAAGTTCATTGAAAGAATACCGTATGACGTTGAAGTCATTGCAAAACTGACAGTCGATTGCGCTAATATAGTATACGAAAATCTCGGGCCGGGCCTGAAAGAGAAAACTTATGAAAAGTGCCTGGCGCACGAGCTTGGGAAAAAAGGCCTGACCGTTAAGCGGCAAATCAATTTGCCTGTCATCTATGATGGCGAACACATAGACGACAAGTATCGGGTTGACATGCTCGTTGAAAATAAGCTCATAGTCGAAGTCAAATCCGTCGAACGTCTTGCTCCTCTGCACAGGTTGCAGGTGAAAACATATCTGAAAATCAGCGACATACGCCTCGGTCTCCTGATAAATTTCAACACCGGGTGCCTGCCCGATAGCATCGAGCGAATCAGGCTATAAACAGCGCTCTCATGAACCGTCGATGCGCTTGTAGCACGGGCATTTATAACGAAAACGTTGGCGTTCTTGGCGCTCCTTGGCGGTTCTTGGCGAGATTAAACTGCTCCCTTATCCTCTACATATTGCCTGGACCGGAGTTCGTCGCTGCACTGGCACAGGCAAGAAGTCGTGGCGAGAGTTAACATGCTGGGCATGCCGTTTATAGTCTTTCGCGTAACTTTTTGTACATGCTGGCAAGGCATTAAACACAGAGTACACGGAGTACACAGAGTACACAAAGTTCTTTTAAAAACAGGCTTCACGTCTATCCTTTTCTAAAAAAACTCTGTGTACCCTGTGAACTCTGTGAACTCTGTGTTAAATACCTTACAGCCTGTACAAAGAGTAATACGAATGGCTATAATATATGCAGTGCTGGCCATGATCGGGCTTAGCGTAGAGAAAAGCAGGAATGGTTTTAGCTCGCCAAGATCGCCAAGATTGACCGGTTATATGGCGTGACATGTTCCGATTTCAGGTATATGCCTGTGCTTCAGGCTCATCAACGTCTCATGTGGCATTTGCCCGCCTGGCATAGATGAACATGGGCACGATCGGTCCGCGAGCCTTAAATAATAAACGGCAAGTGTCAAAGAGATCTCATTTATATTATAGCTTCTCATTTTTCAAATTCCAATATTGATACGCTTATTATATTTGGCTATGCGAGAAATAAAACGAATTTATTTTTCCCTTGAGAGCTGCTCAATTGCGAGACGCTTCGCATTATCGTATGAGGTATTTAAAGCATCCCAGATCGCATGGTCATCAAGCACCTGCCACAGCATGCGCTCTCGATCTTCCTGAGAAGCGACTTTCTCTTTCAAAACTTCCCTTAGCTCACTCTGCAGGCGGACCATATCAGAAAGCTCCGGGCCAAGCGACTCTTCCAGCCGCTGCCTGATGAACCTCGCCATGGCAGGGCTCTTACCCCCCGTCGATATGGCTATCAGGATGTCGCCCTGGACAATCTTCGCGGGCAGGATCACATCCGACTCGCCTTCCGCCGCGTTGACCATGATGCCTTTCTCGCCGGCGATCCTGGCAATTGCGCTATCGAGCGTCTGGTTCCCTGTAGCCGCCACTGCAAAGAATGTCCCTTCTATGAAGCCGGGCACGGCCTGTGGCGTCACGTCCGCCTGGATGCGACGTACCTCTTGCATGGCCAGCAGGCCTGGCGTGAACTCTCGACTGACCACCGTCACGTTCGATCCTGCAAAATACCGCGCTTTCCGTTCTCCGACGGCGCCGCCGCCGAAGATGATGACCTTCCTTTCAGTGAAATCAATGAAGAGCGGCTGGTAACCGGCCATGGATGAAAATAGGAGTGCAAGGCATAAATGTGTTGTCACATATCCGGCCTTATACGTACATAGCGTCTTAGAATGCCATCATGTGCGCCACAGGAACGAAGTACGCAGGGGGTTCTTTAAAAAACGCTAACTTCATTTTTAGCACGCCTAGAGGTTAGCGGCCTATCGCATATACGCCCAGATGCTGCTCATGGGACGATTATTTGACTTTTTTATCGTAAAGGCCGGATTCTTGGCGTGCCTTTATATCTTGGTGTGCATTTAAACCAGCATAATTGAGCACTTTTACCCCGACGTTTACAGTGGCGCACTTGCGCACCCGTATGTGTTTGAACGTTCTTCTCACCGGCTTCGCATAGCCGTGCACGTACTCGCCTCTCCCCCGTAGTACTCAAACTGGTGACATCCACAGCGACGAAGCACCCTCACAGAGCGACGCGCCTTCCGTTCTTCCAGGCAGCATAGCACTGTTGCAACGTCCTGTTCGTATACTTGAGCATCTCCTCCACGCTCAATTGGTTGAGGTAGAAGAACAAATGATCTGGACATTCATGTCGAAGGCAACAAACCCCGTCAGGCTCCTGCGGTTCAACGCGCCATCGACCAGCATGTTGAAGTAAAATCAAAGAAACTGCTGAATAGACTGTCAAAACCCTTTAAAGATATGTCACGCATATCAACTATCTAGGGATGTAAAGCAGTTCGCATGGTCTGGACACCATACGACTCTCTGCCACCCCGCTTTAAATACTAATTTGAAGAGGCCAACCACAGCCAACAGTCTCCAAAACGCCCAGAAGACAACCTTGGAAATACTGTATATGTCAAATATGAAAAAATTATTATATGTTCAGTTTAATTAATAACTTGTGAAAGTGCTTGAGGTAGAAGGACTTACTAAGGTCTATAGTGGAATAAAAGCTGTCGACGATCTGAGCCTCGTCGTAGAGAAAGGTGAGGTCTTCGGATTCATCGGCCCTAACGGGGCGGGCAAAACCACGACGATCGGGATGATGGTGGGGCTCATCGAGCCCTCTGGAGGAAAGTGCATTGTCTATGGGATCGACGTGACCAAAAACCCCCGGGAAGCCAAGCGAGTGACCGGCTATTTGCCCGATGGGGTCGGCTTTTATTCACACATGACAGGAAGGCAAAACCTGAGCTATTTTTCTAAGTTTTACAGTGCGGCCGGCGTGGTATCAAACGAGCGCATCGGCGAACTCTTAAAATACGTCGGCCTGGAATCGATCGAAAAGCCGGTCGGCGCTTATTCACGAGGCATGAAACAGCGGCTCGGCTTGGCGCAGGCGCTTCTCAACGACCCTGAGATCATCTTCTTCGATGAGCCGACCAACGGGCTGGACCCGCAAGGCGTGGTACAGTTCCGCAATGCTATCCGGGATTTGTCCCGGAAAGGTAAGACGATCTTCTTCTCCTCTCATAACCTCGAGGAAGTGAGGCACGTGTGCAACACCATCGGCATCATCTCCCAGGGAAAAATCATCGCTAAGGGAACGCCGGAAGAGGTGCGGAAAAAGCTAAGTGGTGACGATAAAGTGACTATCGTCGTCAGGGTCAAAGGTGAAATGCCACGGCTGACCGACCCGGGCATCCTGGAGGCAAGGTATCTGGATGGATCGGCGATCCTCCGGGCAGGTACCGACATCAGAGACAGCATCTCCGAAGAGATCTACCGGCAAGGGCTGCGGATTACTGAAATGAGGCTGGAAGAGAAGACGCTTGAGGACATCTTCATCGAAAGCGTTTACGGAGGGAACTAGATGAGGCCGATCCTGATCGTGGCTCAAAAGGAGTTCATGGATCACCTGATGAGCAAGCGGTTTATAGCGATCTTCGCCATCCTGATGCTGCTATGCATTGCCGGCATAGCCTCGAGTATGAACGCCTATGATCAGTCCATGGATGCTTACAAGAAGAACCAGTACGAAAACCCGTTGCAGCCAGGGTTTCAGGAGCAAGTCGCAGGCCTGCAGAAGCAGATTATGGACCTCCAGGCGTACGGCGGATCTGCTGATGAGATCCAGATGCTCAGGCAGCAGCTGGAGCTGCTCGTTAACCCACCCATACCATCGATACTCTCCGTTTTCGGCATGGTAAACAACGGGGGCAGCGTAGGAGGGGGTTTCTTCTCGATGATGATTATACTGATAGCAATGGCACTCGGTTTTGATCTGATCACGAGAGAAAAAGAAGAAGGTTCGCTAAAGTCGCTTCTTTCACATCCCGTCTTCCGGGACGAGGTAGTTAACGGCAAGCTCTTGGGGGCGGTGGCCACCCTTGCCGTCGTCATGGGAATCGTTTTCATCGTAACCGTCGTCGTCATGATGTTCTACGGGGCTATGCTGACGACGGACGACCTGGCGAGGCTCGGGGCCTTTTTCATCTTGGCCACATTATACAGCAGCGTCATCTTCGCAATCTCGGTCATGTTTTCCACCATCTGTAGGACATCGGTGATGTCGATACTATGCGTAATAGCCATAATCATACTATTCATGGTTGTGCCCTCGCTCACGCCTAATATCGCCAGTGCCGTCTTGGGGCCGACGCCGGAAATGTCTCAGATCCCACAATATATAAACGTCATAGGCTCGGAAGTCGGTGGCTCCGGAGCAAACGGCACCCAGCAGGTGATCAATCCGGCCTATTATCAGTATTATACACGACAGTTTATGCTGACCGACACCATAAATACCCTATCGCCGCTATACAGCTTCGATAGTCGGATCTCTGCCGCCATCCTATTTAAGGAGAGCAGCAGCACGGGGCCGGTTCCGTATAGTAAAGCCCTGACACAGTCACCGATCTACGTAGAGCCCTCACTGTGGGATTCGCTGGCATACGCCTGGATCGACATCCTGGCCTTGATAACGGAGTTCGTCGTCTTCGCGGCGATCACCTACGTATTGTTCATGAGGCTGGATGTGCAGTGAGAAAAAGGAGTTTAGAGAAGTTGAGCTAATCGTATCAACCTCTGAAGCCTTCGCTATCATCGGCCAAAAGAGCTTTCAGTAATCCGATCCTACTATGAACAGGGTGCCAGCCCTTACACTTATACACATCAAGATACAAGAACATGGTCCAATCAACCGCTTCTAGAATAGCAAGGACAGGGTCAGAAAGTATTTTACATTGGCAATCGAAGCAAGAAACCGGCATTTGCCGCCCATACAACCATTTTTACTGCGCATAAAACGACTACGGCTCAGATGCCCATATACTTGCTATCTAATTCCGAACAGCCCCTTAGTGATACAAGGGTGGGCGTGTTTGTTTTTATGGCGTAATAGGAAGACCGGTCAGTTGTGGTGTACATCCTTCCTGCCAAAATGTTTCGTGTGATTATTACTTGGTGTCTTAGTAGAGTCATGTTGTTAAGAAGGGGTTTAGCCGTGTGGGACATCAGGTATTTCAGTGTTGGCATTGTGGACGGTATTTTAACGAGACGGTTAATACTCCCTCGTATGGTCGGTGTATCATCTGGAATGAGGTTATCTTGATTGGTAAATCGTTGAATGAGCGTATGTCATCCAGGCCAGCGGGCGTATTACTGAGAACAAGTTGTGGCATATTTATATTATCAAGGATAAAGATGATAAGGCGTTCAGCAAAATCCGTTACATTCACAAAATGTTATACTCCTTGTACATGTACTTTATCTATATTTTTCAACCTGTCATATAATCCTCCATTATTCACAAGCTCTTCCTTAGTACCGATCTGTGCGATTTTACCATTGTCTATGGCGATGACTTGACCCGCGATCTCTGTCAGTGACATCCTGTGAGAAATTATGAGCGTGGTACGACCTTTCATCAATTCTTCTAGCGATATCTTTAAGTATTGCTCAGTTTCCGGATCTATTGATGAGGTAGGCTCGTCCAGAATCAGGATTGGGGTCTTTCTCAGGAACGCCCTCGCGATAGAAATCCTTTGCCGCTGTCCAACCGATAGTTTTATTCCCCTTTCCCCGATCAATGTATTATAGCCATCCGGAAGTTTTTCTATGAATTCATGTATATACGCCTTCTTCGCCACATTTACAACTTCTTCATGAGTCTTTTCCGACTGGCCATATTTAATATTGTTCTCTATCGTATCATTAAATAAAAATATGTCCTGAGATACTATGCTAATCTGTTGGCGTAGCCAAGTATGATCAAGATCATTCAGGTTTATACCGTCGAGGTATATGTTTCCTGACTTTGGCCTGTACAGCTTTAGTATCATGCTGGCTATCGTTGTTTTTCCAGCGCCGCTATGACCTACAAGTGCAACGGATTCTCCCGGGTTGACGATAAAATTGATATCGCTAAGCACTAGCTCGTTATCGTTATAAGAGAATGATACACCCTCGAATCGTATCTCCCCTTTTACGTGATCCAGCTTTTTTAAGGGGTTTCCTTTGTTATTCCAGTCGAATTCTGCGTCAATGTTAAACATCTCTTTCAGCCGGTCCATTGATGCGAAGGCTGGCTGTAACGATAGGTACGTGCGGTATAAATTATTTATTGACGTTGACAAGAACATGAAATACGTTAAAATAGTACTTAGATCGCCGAGAGACATCACATGGTTCTGGATGTTTATCGTGCCGACGTATAATATCCCTATTATTATGGCAAACATCACGGCTGGCATAAATGTGCTTGCAAGAGCTACCATCACCGAAAGGGATATCCTTGTATTCATTACAACCCGGAGTTTGTTCGAAATTTTGGCTGTCTCTTTTTTCTCGGTGGCAAACGATTTTACCAACTCGGCGCCTGATATGACTTCCTGCATGTCTCTTGAAACTTCAGAATTATATTCTCTCTCCTGATAGCTCAGGTTTCTGATCCGGCCAAAGAATACTGCACGAACTAAAATATATATTGGTAGTATAGCAAAAGTAGCAATTGTAATGTATGCATTTATCCACAGCAGGATCGCGAACGAGAAAATGAGATAAAATATATTGGAGAGGAGCATGGTTAGAGCATTGGAGAAAAGGTACTGCATGAAATTGACATCATCTGAAATCCTTGACATCAGGTATCCTGTTTGCTTGTTTTTTAATATCGACATCGGAAACCGTAGTACGTGGTCGAACAAGCGGGTTTGAAGATTAAACGCTAATTCCTGTTGGTAAATCGATGCCGTATACGTTTGGACAATATTTATAATGCAGTAAATTGTGCCGATGACGATCATCGAAGCGATAACAAAATTTATCGATCCTAAATGTTCGATCACTATAGGCGAATATGCCTTAAGGCCCAGGAATTCTAATATCTTTTCTACGCCGTCGTACCCTGTTTTGTTTAATATAAAATCTATGAAAATTTTTGGGGTTAGCGGGATAAGGGCATTAATACCTGAACTGATAATCACTAGGAAAAGGCTGAATGCGCCAATCTTCCAGACCGGTTTGACGAACTGGAAAAAGAACTTCAGATCCCTTATCTTGAAGTTTGCTTTCGTAGGCTTTTGAAATGGCTTTGAGGGCGAAAACGCTCTCTTTAAACTCGCAAACCTATCGTTAAGCATATAATATCTTCCAGAACAATTTTTGGATCTGCTTCAATCCCTTAAATTTTAAATGTTTCTTCCCCTATTTAATATTTTAGCGAGTTATCACTCTCTTAATTAATATTAGTAATTTATAGTTTAAAACCAAACTTTCTATACTTATAAGTAGATTCTTGATCATGGTCAAGACTGAGATGTACCCGATTACCAGGCTTGCCTGTGGACGAACTGGATAAGCAGATCAGGTCATTGGAGAAGGATGTTTGGGTGTTGAAACGGTTGTATTTTGTCTGGTACCCGTATAATGGGGATAGTGTGGAGGAGGCTGCGGGTAAGGTTGGTGTTACTAAGGTAGTGGGGTACGAGTGGCAGGAGCGTTGGAATAAAGAATGCGTGGAGGGCTTGGTTCCTCGTTTTGCGGGTGGCAGGCCGTCCAAGTCAGCGAGAGCATAAAAAGGTGTTAAAAATGTATCTCAAAGAGAGGGATGATTGGGCGACTGCAGAGATCCGTGAATTCGTCCTGGAAGAGTTCGATGTCGGGTATACTCTTAAACAGATTCGGGTTATTCTGAAAGGGTTTAAGATGAAGCATGGTAAACCGTACCCGCATGATTTTAGGAGGCCGGATGATGCTGAAGAGTAGCTAAATAAAACTAGGTGAAGCATGCCCTTATCGGGATGATATCGTCGGTTTCATGGAAAGATAGTCCGCAAACCACAAGTAATACTGTTCGCGTATGGTCATTTACCAAACCAAGAATACGAAAAACAACCATAAAAACAAAAAGCAAGGCTACCAAGCCCATATCCACCCGTTAAAAATCAAACACCACTCAAATTTTCCTGCAGAATGTGAGGCCTAACGGACACTGGATATAAATATGTCGCTGATCTTCTCGCGGACTTTCATTATCCGGAGGTCTTGTTACGCCTGATTATTATCGAAGGGTGCCTGGAAATCACGCATAAATTGGCGTACTTCCAGCTTGAGTAGTATCCGGATCAAGGGATCGGGCTCAGACGCGTTTAACTTCGATACTATATGTTTTCAAGAATTGAACCATCACCCCAATGCTTTTAATCCCCAGTATTAAATACATCAAAGCTGGTGAAATGATTATGATAAACTGCAGGAGATGGAACGGTAGGAGGTAGACCGCAAAGATGTTCTTTGTTGCCCCGATAAGCCATTGGTAGATGATTTCGAATAGCAATAGAGACGAAG
>JAEZKS010000242.1 GCA_023436075.1 Methanobacteriota archaeon | reverse complement strand
GCTTCCCGCCCCGCGGAAACACCCGGAAATCGGTCACACCCGGCTGCACGAAATAGCCCCGCTCCCGCAAGTCCCGGTATACGATGTACTTCAACTCGAAGTACTCCTGTGCCTGCGAAGCCCGGATGAAGAACGCCCGGAAGTCAAGCGGCTTCCCGTCCTCTTCGACTGCGATCTTCTCCCGGTCGATCAGGTACGCGGCCTCTACCAGCGCCAACTCGAGTGCCTCGCCCTTAAGCCGGCCATAGTGCAACGTCTCGTACAGCTCCGGCACGGAGTCCGCAGCGAAAACGACCCGATCACCCTTGAGCAGCCCTTTCATGCAAACCTCTGGGACTATCTTATGAGGCATCATATAAAAAGATTAATGGTGAGAGGCAGTAGGTCAATGGAGCCGACGAGCAGTTACAAAGGACCCCTGCATCTCGGTCTCGCGCGCGTTTTATGTGCCGAAGCAGAGCTGAGCGCGATGTATTTTCCAGGCGCGGCTGCTATACACAGCCTTGTTTCAGGCTCCCGCAGAACGGGAACACCGCCAAGAACGCCAAGGAGCCAAGGACGCCAAGACTTTAAACAAAAAGGCATAATTGGAGCCGTTTTATTAAAAAACCTTGGCGTGCTTGGCCCCTTGGCGAGCTTGGCGGCCTCCCAATACTGCGCATAGCCGAACCAATGGCAAACAATACAAAGCCCTGCAGCTCAGTCGCGCGCATCTAATCTCAGGGCTTATATAGCAACGCTGTTCCCGAATATCTCCCGCACCTTCGCCCGTGCCTTTGCCTTCGACTCGTCGTCCATGTGCATGGCGTAAGCCGAGATGATGCCCAGTATGATGGCGATGTCATCTCCATACCCGATGCCAACGAGGAAGTCGGGAACCGCGTCGATGGGCAGGATAAAGTAGCCAAGGCCGCCGAAGATCAGCATTTTGACCGGAATAGGAGTGCTCGGTTTCGTGGCTACGTACCAGAGCAATATCGCGTGATAAGCAGCTTTCGCTCCTGCGATACGGCCATATTTCTCCATTTTGTGCCAGAACGAGTCGTCGGAGTAGTGGCGGGCATATTTTACCGCCTCTGGCAGGGCGTTTTCATCGATAGGGACAGACAGTTCGTTTTTGTTGAAATCGTGATATTCTGAGGAATGTTTGACAGTGAATTCGGACATCAGTGATAACTTGTACGCTCCACGTTATTATAATGGGAGCATGGTAAAAATGCGCATGACAGTCGGGCGTTTACGAGATCGCCTTGCGGCTCTGCCACGCACTACTATCTCTTTCAGGGCTTTCGACTTCGAACGCCGGGAACCGTTTTAGGCCGCAGCGAGCGCGGCGGGTATGCAGCGAACGCAGCTTCCATTAATAATAGCGAAAAGCGTTTAAAATGTCTCCCTGGCTCCAGAGCTCCATGGCTCCTTTATTAAAACAGTTCTCTTCTGCTCCGTTTTTCTCCCGTGCTCTACCTTAGCTCCGTCTAACTCTTTAGCTCAACGACTGGAGAATAGGAGGCTATCGGAGCAGAGGTAGAGCACAGGAGTAAACGGAGCGGAGGAGTACGATTTTTATGAAAGGAGTCCAGGAGCAGGGGAGCCATGGAGGACGAACCTGTTATCCTGCGATTGCGATTAAAGCAAGTAAAATCCGAAAATTGCCGCGATCGCTGCGTGGCGAAGCCTGCGTTCGCTGCGGCCTAAAACTTCGCCCTAGTTCCACAACGCATTGATAAAACCGACTTCCGACGGGAGAGACTTGCAGCGAGGACATGAGCGCCCGGCGGCGTTAACACGAGGGCCCGAGTCCCGGTCACGCGCGCGTTTCGCATGACATGGCAGAGCTGAGCGACGTATTTTTCGGCATGCTCACTCGCCACGGATCTCGTCGAAGGCAAGCTGGTCCCACTTCTTCAGCCCTTTAATGATGTCGAACTCCACGGGCGTCAGCACTGGCACGGTAAACCGCATCGCATCGTCGACGGCCACCCGTGGACAAACAGTCGATACGTAGGCATCCACCTTGAACGCGATCAGCCGCTCAGGGGTGATCTCGCGGATGGTGATGAGGACGGCGTCGCCGGCGATCTCTTTGATCCGCTTCGCAAGCTCCAGCCGCTTCTGTCCAGGCTTCATGCCGACGATGATGCCCCATTTCTTTGCGTCCAGTGCTTTCGACATGATGGCGTAGCGCTGCCGCATGATGCGTTCGATATCGACTTTGCGGGCTTCGCCGGTGAATGGGTCGGCGGCGATCACTGGCACCGCCGTCGAGAGCTGGACGCCCATCGGGTGGAAGTTGCCGCTGCCCACGTAGAGGATGGAGTCTACATCCTGCGGAGCTGCGCTGAAGTTGCAACCGAGGAGCTGACCGGGGTAGGTGATCCGCGAGTCACCAGGCCTGATGACGGGGACTTTGCCCGCATCGGCCAGCAGCCGCTCGATCTTCGGAACCATGTGGATGTGCTGGACCGTGGTCACCACGCCGACACGCTCGCCCAGCATGGGCAGCGCATTTTTCACTGCGGCTTCCACGTCCACGTCGTGATGGTACTCCATGAATACGACCCGATCGTCTTCAAGCAAACGAGAGTGCCCGAAATGGAACAGTACGTCCGCCATGCCCAGCAGACCGTCATCGACATCACAGGCGCCGTAGCACGGATCGCCGGAGACGATGACCGTCACGCCCGGCAGGCGGGCCTCGATCCCCTGCGCTATGCCCGGCCCCTGCCTCTTCAGCCCTTCCGGGAACTGCAGGCCGACGGTTTTCGCCTTTCGAGCTTCTATGACCTCGATGATCTTTTCCAGATCTATCATATTCCCGGGCCTGTATTCTGTCTGTCAGAGTATATAATCATATACACCCCCTGTATCCGGACAATCTGGACAAAACACGACCGGTTGCCTGATACCGCTCGTTCAGCGGCCTTTTGCTTTTTAATCGTTTAAAATATTAATAATCATTATATCTAATTGCTTAGATAGTAAGCTCATACTGGAATGATAAAAGTTGCCCCTGTGGCTCAGGCTGGTTAGAGCGGCCGACGTGTAATCGGCAGGGCGCAAGTTCGAATCTTGCCGGGGGCTTCACGATTATCACCTATACGAAATGAGTTTAAGGAGGCCTGAACTATAGGGCGGGCATCAGGCATCGGATGCCCGCCTTTTCCATGATTGAGCCTGAAGGGGAACAGGGCATCGCCGGGCCACTGAACGGCTTTCCGGCCCGCAGCAGGCTACTTTTGCCGTCACGCCCCAAAACTTTTAAATATCGCATCTTGCATGTATAATATGCTTCTTTCAACGTGCCTCTGTGGCTTAGCCCGGTATAGCGGCTGACTTGTAATCAGCAGGTCCCGAGTTCAAATCTCGGCGGAGGCTCTTTTCCTTTTTAAACTAAATGTATTGCTTATTTTTCAAAATTCCGTACCTGTTTTTCATCCAGCGATTTCCTGATCGAATATCCTGCTGATCATTGATCTTTGCATCCGTGACCATTAATAATATAAAAATGTAATAATTTTCATTAGATTGGCAGACAAGGGATTAATTAGTTTTTATTTACAATTATATGCCAAATATTTATATAATAAATAGATTATAAATGCATTAGGCGATAGAAGGGAGATTAAAAGGTATGGCATCTGCGACAAATAAACCAAATGAATATCGACGTGAATATCGACGCTTTCCACAGGTGACATCTATCCAGGACTTATTCGATACGTCTCGGGTTCACATCATCATGAATCCCAACATCCTTATTGCCGTACCATGCTACAACGAAGAGGTCACTATAGGCAGCGTGGTCTTGCGGGCGTATTCCTACGGGGATCACGTCGTCGTCATCGACGACGGCTCCACCGACCGGACCGCGGATATTGCCATGCTGGCGGGTGCGGAAGTGATCCGGCACGGAGTCAACAAGGGTAAAGGGGCAGGGATCAAGACCGCCTTCGAGCACGCGAAGAGGGTCAACGCCAACATTCTCGTTTTCCTCGACGGCGACGGGCAACATAACCCGGATGAGATTCCCCGGCTGATCGCGCCCCTGCTCAGCTATGAAGCCGACATCGTCAACGGCTCCCGGTTCCTAGAGAAAGATCACCATCACGTGCCCGCATACCGGCGCATCGGGCAGGAAGTCCTGACACTGCTGACCAATGCAGGTTCAGGCCGGAAGGTCACCGACAGCCAGAGCGGCTTCAGGGCGTTCTCGCGAAAGACTTTTGACAGTTTCTCGTTCACGGAAACCGGCATGGGGATCGAAAGCGAGATGCTCATGGATGCGGCCAGCGCCAACTTGCAGGTAAAAGAGGTCCAGATAGACGTCCGGTACGATGTCGAAGGATCGACCTTCAACCCGGTTACCCACGGGATACGCGTCGTGGGCACGGTGATCAAGAGACTCGTCCGGCCCAGGCAACACCTGATCTCCGGCATACCCGGGCTGCTGTTGCTCATAACGGGCATAGCCATGTTCAATGTCCTGATGCTCATGTTATTGAGCATGATGAACGATATAGTCATCGACTACGCCATAATTGCCGTGTTATCGATCGTGTTTGGCGTACTCGCTTACATCCTGCTTGCGGCAAGGAAGCCAGAAAATATCGACCAGGCCGGACGGTGAAGCCTGTGAAGATATGCATCTCCATCAACGACGCAGCACAGGTACACTTCTGGAAGAACATCATCGGGAACCTCCGGGACCGAGGCCACCAGGTCATCGTGCTCGGCAGGGAAATCGGCGAGACATCCGACCTGCTGCGGGAGATGGGCATCCAGTACCATTCAGTCAGCGGCAATCCGGGAAACGGGATAAGGCGCTACATCGCCTTCCCTGCACAGGTCCTCCGCATGTACCGCTTCCTGAAGGACAAGGATATCGACCTCATCACCGGTTTCGGGGGTTTCGACTCGCTAGCCGGGTTCCTGCTCCGCCGGCCGGACATTGCTTTCCAGGATTCGGAGCCCCGTGTCTACCCCCGGTCCTACTCGCTGGTGTTCCACGGCCTGCTCCCGTTCTTCAACGTCCTGCTGACACCGGCCTGTTTCGTGGAAGACCTCGGCCGCAGGCACGTCAAGATAGACAGCTATAAGGAGATGGCATACCTGCACCCGCGCTACTTCCGCCCGGACGAGGGCATCTTCGACGTGCTGGGCATCCCCCGGGGCTCGGACTACTTCCTGCTCCGGTTCAACGGGTTCGGAGCCACCCACGACGTCAATGTGACCGGGTTTAGCAACGACCAGAAGATCGAGCTGGTGAGGGGGCTAGAGAAGTATGGGCACGTGCTCGTATCGTCGGAGGCCGGTGTGCCCGACGAGATCAAGGACCGCCTGCTCCGCATCCCCCGGTCGCGTATCCACGACGTCATGTTCCATGCCCGGATGCTGGTCACCGATACCGCCACGATGGGCACCGAAGCGGCCTTGCTGGGGACGCCGGTCGTCCGGTCGAGCAGCATGGTGAAAAATGACTTCGGCATCATGATGGAGCTAGAGGGTAAGTACGGCCTTATCATGAATTACCTAGATCCACTGGAAGCGATCGCGAAAGCGGTGGAGCTCGCCGAGAGGCGCGACCTCAAGGCGGAATGGGCAGCCAGACGGGAACGGCTGCTGCTCGAAAAAATCGACATGGTACAGTTCATGGTATGGTTCCTCGAGAATTATCCCGGCAGCCTGCAGGACCTGCGTTCTAACTCGCGCGTCGCCGACAGGTTCAGGTTGCCAGTTCCGGCGGACGCACCGATGCCGGTAACCATTAAAGACGCAAAGATGTAAAC
>JAEZKS010000227.1 GCA_023436075.1 Methanobacteriota archaeon | reverse complement strand
ATGCCTTTCTTCAGGCGCTTTACGTTCGTTACGAAGAGGTCGTCGCCGATGATCGTGACTTTCGGCGCATTCTTCGTCAGGCTGACGTACCCTTTCCAGTCGTCTTCGGCGAACGGGTCTTCGAAACTGATGATCGGGTAATCCTTCAGTATGTCAAGATAATAGTCGATCAGCTTATCCGTCGACAATGACTTGCCGTCGATCTGATACTTGCCGTCCTTGTAGAACTCGGAAGCCGCGGCGTCCATTCCCAGCTTGACCTTGCCCTTGTATCCGGCTTTGTCGATGGCCTCAGATATGGCGTCCAGCGCGTCACGGGTAGTCTTGATCGCCGGAGCGAAGCCGCCCTCGTCGCCCACGTTACTGGCCGTGCTGCCATACTTGTCCTTGAGGATTTTGCCAAGCGTGTGATATGTCTCCACGCCCATGCGCAGGCCCTCGCTGTAAGTGTCGGCTCCCGCGGGGAGAATGAGGAACTCCTGCACTGCAAGGCCACTGCCCGCATGCTTGCCGCCATTGATCACGTTCATCATGGGCACCGGCAGCCGGTACGAGTTCACGCCGCCCAGATACTGGTAGAGCGGCAGGTCCATCGATGAAGCAGCCGCTCTTGCCGCCGCCATGGAGACGCCAAGGATCGCGTTCGCCCCCAGCTTTGACTTGTTCGGCGTCCCGTCCAGATCGATCATGGCCCCGTCCAGCTCTCGCTGTGCGGCCGCGTCCATGCCGATCACCAGATCTGCGATCGGCCCGTTGACGTTTGCGACGGCCTTCTCTACTCCCTTGCCGCCGTATCGCTTTCCCTTATCCCGCAGCTCCAGCGCCTCATGGGTGCCTGTCGACGCCCCGGAGGGCACGCAGGCGACGCCAATGCCGAGAGCGGTATGCACTTCGACCTCTACGGTCGGGTTACCCCGCGAGTCAAGAATTTCTCGCGCGTGTACGTCAATGATCGGTTCAGCCAAAGGAAACACGTCCTGTCCTATTTTATACCTCGCAATGATATTAAATGTTAATCACGACCTTCAACGATTCCAGGGCATAGTATGACGTCTCGAACCCCGAGATGCCGGATGCCAGCGCCCTCCGAAAGCCGCCATTATCGTTCTGGCAGCCGGTCACGAAACGCGCCATGCCATCCACGAACGGAGGCCGTGCGCCAAGCAGTCGGAAGATTTGAAGGCCATAGTATGTTTCGTCCATGAACGCGAGCCTGGTCAGAGGCTTCTTAGAGAACCCACCATCGTGAAGCGCAAGTTCGCAGGCCCACCTGGTGGTCTTCTCTGCATTATCGTAAGGAATTCCCGCACGCTGCAAAACGGCAAGGCCAAAATACGTGGATGCCAGTCCCGGGTTTACAGCGCCGATGCTGCCATCCTCTTTTATGTAGGGGGTCAGCTTCTCACTGAGGGCCTTGCACTCGCTCTTCAGGCCAAGCATACATAGCGTATCGGCAAGGTAAAAGGTCGACTCGAAACTGCTCTCGGCCTCGATGTACCCTTTCTCGTGAACCTGGTGCTTTTTGCACATGGCCAATACGTACTCCAACGGGTCCCTGTCGACATGCTCGCCGAGGGCCGCCAGCCCTGCGAGAGTAAACCATGCCGCATATATGTTGCGGAAGCCTCCGTTGGCTAACTGGCGCGAGCGAAGATAATCCGCAACACGATCATTCTCCGGATTTCGCCTGATGGCGCGCAGGCAAAGCACAGCATAGCATGTATCGCTGAGGCCTGACTCGTCCAGGCTGTAGTAACAGAAGCCGCCGTCGGGATTCTGCCGGGTCTGGAAGTACCTGGCAAGCGCGTTGGCATCAATAAGCGCTCCAATCTGCATTTCGGACACTCATTTCACCTGCAGTGGCTCGTCTCTCGGCTTCGCGAAGCTGAAGAAGACCCCGGGAGAGCGCGAAGTGTCCAGGCACACTGACGATACTGCGTTAAAGACCTGCTGCGGCACCACTTCATTAACGGCCAGTCGGGTGAACTGCTCCTCGTCGATCTGTGCCGCCGCCGTTACCCCGTCTCCAGTCATCGGCTCTCCCTCGACATGTCGGCATAGATAGAAGAGGAGGACAACCTGCTTCTCGAAGGGCGAGTCCGGACTATAGGATGAGACTGTCGCCAGCTGCCGGATCGCTTTTACCCTGCAACCGGTCTCCTCGCGGATTTCCCGCTCGACACATGATTCCAGGCTCTCGCCAGCTTCCAGCTTGCCGCCTGGCAGAATCCATCGGCCTGCCCAGTGACCTTTACCCTGCCGGACCATCAGCAGGCAACCGTCAAGCAATACGATACCATAACACGCCACGACGAATTTCTCTACCATGAAGACCAGCTCTCCCGAACGGGTTTCGTGTAGAAGCTATCAGTCGCATTGCCTCGCGGCGGTTTTGCATAAAAGCACGGTGAGCTTCATCACCATGATCATCAGTCTCGCATTTTTATTTATAGCTTTGCTACTATGCACGCGATTTACGATCATGTTTTATGGCTTAAGCTTCGGCTGCCTGATCGATTGCATCAGTTTTAAGCCGTTTAATGTAGGCGACATGGAGGCCGGACCGCCATTCCGGTGCCACGTTCTCTCTTTCTTCGGATCTATTGCCGATATGGCATTGAGGACTTGAACTGGTATCAAGCCACTCTCGCACATTTTATCAAATCCTTCTTTGCCCGCCCATACGATTGAGTCATCATTGCGATAAGTATCAGGCTTTTCAATCAGGCTGCAGAGATAAAAAACGATTATGATGTGCTTCTCGAATAAAGACCCGTTTGTATTGTAGGGTGTCGTCATTATCCATTTCCTCGCCTTTACCCGGCACGCTGTTTTCAGTAAAATTTCGTTTTCGACACATTTTTCGAAGCTATCGCCTGTTTTCATCATGCCGCCGGGCAACGTCCACTTTTTCGCCCACAGCCCCGACTGCTGCCTGACCATCAAAAGATGCCCGCCGTCGAATACGATGCCATAGCAACCCACGACAAACTTATCTGCCATCTCATCAACCCCTGATATCCACTCTGTCCTCTGAATGCACTGGCCGGAACCACTGCTGGGCGATAAAGGTCGGTATTACGGCACTGGCCACGACCACTCCGACTACGATCGAGTACTGGACCTGATCGATGATGCCTGACGTCAGGCCGAAAGCGCTGGCGATAGTGCCGAACGTGAGGCCGGTGCTCATGAGCAGTGTGGTATAGACGGACCCGTCGGGGATGTACTTCTTCGCCAGGAAGTACACGCCGACAAATTTCATCAGGAGCTTGAGAGCGAACAGGACGAGAAAGAGCAGGAGACCACTCATGATTAACGGTACCGACACATTCAGGCCCCCTACGATGAAGAATACGGGAGTGATGATAGCGTAGGCCACGGTTCGCAGCCGGTTCCTGACCTCTCTGGACTCCTTCGTCTCGTTGAAGTGCTTCGACATGAGGAGACCAAGGACGAAGGCAGGCAGCACAGCATGGCCGTCGCCAAGATTAGCGAAGAACTGGAAGATCAGCAACAGCAGGAACACATATTTGATCTCGGGCTCGATCACCTTGTTATTCAAGAGCGGGTTGTGGAACACCAGGTGAGAAAACCTCATGGCAATGACGATGACGGCCAGTGAGACGACGATGAAGATCGCAGTGTACGCTGTCGGCTTGATGAATAGAACACTGAGCGCGAGTGCGGTGCCCATATCTGTAACAAAAGTGGACGCCATGATGATCTTGCCGATCTGTGTACGTGACAGCCCGGTCTCGACGAGGACGGAATAGACTACAGCTAGCGACGTCGTGGAAAGCGCAGTCCCGGCGATCAGCGAGGCGGATAGCCCCCAGCCGACGACAAAATACGTGAACATGAAAACGCCTGCGAACGGCAGCAGAAACGACGATAGCCCGATCAGGAAGCTCTCTTTGAACTTCTCTCGCATCAGTCCGATATCGATCTCGGTCCCGGCCAGGAAAGTAAGGACGATGCCGCCTAAGCCGGCCAGGAGCGTCATCCAGCCCTCGGCTTGCAGCATTCCCGTGTTGCCTACGGCTGCCCCGAGCAGAATTTCGATGATAGCGACTGATAATCCGAGCCTGAGCGATACAAGGCTCGCAACGAAGATCAATAGCCCTACAAGTAGTGGAGTAATATCCGCTTGCATGTGCCACCTCTTTACCGGGTAGGAGTCATTAGCTGACAAGCGGTTTAAGGCGGACTCCATCGCCTGCGATTATTCCATATACTCCAGAGTCATGTTTCAATAGAGAATGTAAAAATACTTTTCCTCGATTTATTCACGGGACGTTTACGTCTCCTTAAAAGCGGCAACGTTGGCTTTATCCGCGGTGCAAGATGTATTTATTCAAAATCTTGTAAAAAATAAGTATTGTCTCTTTTAAAATAGTGCCAAATCGAGCATATCAAATCTTATCAGGCCTAATTAGTGCCTATTTTCAAAACAGCCATTTTTGGCTCCCTATTACTATAGTACTAAAGTATTTAGCAATCGTCAGACAGAAAAATGCTAAACAGAGGCGTTTGTGTTGATATGGAACAACAGAGGAACGGCTGGCTGGCTTAACTCGCCGTCGTGGGTACGTCCCTGCCAGGTTTCCTATCAGTGCTTCCTCCGTCTATGCGTTACAAATCGCCTGACTCTGACAGTAATAATAGCAAAACGGCGCCCGCGGATACAGGCTGTGTTGCCAGTAGGAATTTAAGCTGATAAGGGCTTAATCCTCCTATACTCCTATACTCCAATACAGATGGCAGCCAGTCGTCCTAAGCGAGCTTCGAATAGCTATATAGTGCGGAGGATTGCAGGCAAACCTGTAAATAATGACGGAAATGATTTACCGGAAAGTTATATTTAATACTTGCTCCTATATTTTGATCGGGCGATGAAGCTCGCCTTGCTAACAGCAAAACCGCCGCGTGGCTGATAGCTTCTGTTTTAAACCGGTGTCTCCGGCTTGCCGTATTAGCAATCGTATGAGCTGCAAGACACCGACATTGGAGGGGTTTCACTGCCTTCGGAGAATATTCAAACGGTTAACGACCTGATAAAAAGTAAAAAGATCAAGTATGTAGACTACAAGTTCGTCGACGTTCCCGGAGTCTGGCAACATAAGACGCATCCCATAACGGAGTTGGACGAGGATGTGTTCAAGTACGGCACAGGCTTCGACGGATCGAGCATCCGCGGGTTCCAGGGCATCGAGGAAAGCGACATGCTGCTGGTGCCCGATGCGGCGACGGCGTTCGTCGACCCGTTCGTCAAAGAGCCGACGCTATCGCTCATCTGTGACGTGAAGGAACCGGAACGCCTCAAGACCTACGAAAACGATCCGAGGTACATTGCGAAGAAGGCGCAGGATTACCTTGTCGATACCGGCGTGGCCGATACAAGCTATATGGGCCCTGAACTCGAGTTTTTCGTGTTCGATCACGTCCAGTACGACGTGCTCACGCCCTACAAGGGCACCGGCTACAGCATCGACTCGAACGAAGGCCTGTGGAACTCCAGCCAGAACAACGGCAAGCCTAACCTTGGCCAC
>JAEZKS010000145.1 GCA_023436075.1 Methanobacteriota archaeon | reverse complement strand
CAGCAGGATGGTGCCGAGGATCATCTTGTTCTTCATGATCTCGTCGAACTCTTTCTCGACGATGAGCCTGATCTTTTTCGCGTTCATTGCTTGCCCCCCATGACACTGAAGTATACTTCTTCGAGGCTCTTGCTGCTCTCGGATACCGATTGCACGTCCGCGCCAGCTTTCACCAGCGTCCTCACCAGCTCGGGGTTGTCCTGATCCGGCATGTTGACGTTCAGCGTGATCGTGTGGTCGCGCAGCTCGGCGTTTTTAACAAAGGCAAGCGACTTGACTGCATCGAGCATGCTCATGCTGGCGTTTCGTAATCTGACTACGATCTGGTGGCCGCCCAGTTCCCCCTTCAGGCGCGACGGGGCGTCCACGGTAAGCAGCCGGCCGTTGAAAATGCCGATCCGGTCGCAGAGCCGGTCTGCCTCGTCAAGGTTATGCGTGCAAAGGAAAATCGTGTGGCCTTCTTTCTTCAGATCGAGGACGAAATCGCGCACGATGCGGGCCGCCTCCGGGTCAAGGCCCGATGTAGGCTCATCGAGGAACAGCACCTTCGGGTCGTGCAGCAGACACCGTGCGATCGCACACTTCTGCCTCATGCCCTTGGAAAATCCGCCTACGGGCTCGTCTCTCTTCTCCCACAGCCCCAGCATCTTGAGGTAATGCTCGATCTGGCTGCCGAGCTTCGGCTCTTCCACGTCGTACAGCCGCCCGTAGAACCTGAGGTTCTTGTAGGCGCTGAGCGTGTCGTACATGCCCGGCGTTTCGGTCAGCAGCCCCACCCGACCGCGTATCTGCATGGCTTCCTTCTCTTTCCTGATGTCCAGGCCGTCCACCATAGCGCTGCCGCCGGTCGGCTCGATCAGGCACGTCAGCATGCGCACCGTGGTCGTCTTGCCCGCCCCGTTGGGCCCGAGGAATCCGAAGACTTCACCGGACTTCACCGACAGGTTCAGGTCCTGGACGACGGTCGTCTTCCCGAATGAGCGAGAGAGATTTTTCGTTTCTATCAGTGTCGATTCCTCCACATATTAAAGCAAATTATGGGTCAGGGTCAGAAACCCTTACGCTTGACCTTAATATACTTGTGCAGTATGTACCTATGACGAATAGGTATTGGGATATACATTATATTTAAAGCCTTTGCCGATCGCAAAAAATTAATCGACGTAGAAATAGTTGCTAGCATTGCGCCTTTATCCGGCCGTTTAAAATCTTCAAATTTTCAGAACTCCCCGGGCTTTATGTGAAAAGCGGTCGACATTAGTCGATAGAAACCTAAATATAACCTCACGGCTATTACTCTATAAGTTTTTACCCCGGAGGGAGTTATTGTATGAAGTTCAACAATGTAGAGATCGATGAAACGTACGCAGAAGCGTTCCCGATCACCGTATCGAGGGTATTGATCACCGCAGCGACCGAGTTCTACGCGAAGGTAGCCGCAACAGAAGCGACGGGCTTCGGCACGTCAGTCATCGGCTGTCCCGCAGAGGCCGGCATCGACTGCTTCGTCCCGGCGGAGAAGACCCCGGACGGCAGGCCAGGCTACGTCATCATGATCTGCCACCCCAAGAAAGACAACCTCAAGGAGCAACTCATCGAGCGCATCGGCGAGTGTATCCTCACCGCGCCGACCACCGCAGTCTTCAACTGGCTGCCCTACGAGAAGCTTGAGGACAAGACTCAGGAGAAGCGGCTGGACGTCAAGCTCCACTTCTTCGGCGACAAGTTCGAGTACAAGACAAAGGTGGGCGACCGTGACGTGTGGGCTATCCCAATCATGAGCGGCGACTTCATCTGCGAGGAAGAGTACGGCTACAAGAAGGGTGTCGCCGGCGGCAACTTCTTCATCATGGGCGAGACCCAGGGCTCGGCACTTCTGGCCGCACAGGCTGCAGTCGACGCCATCGCGCACGTCGAGGGCTGCATCTGCCCGTTCCCGGGCGGCATCGTCGCCTCGGGCAGCAAGGTCGGCTCCCAGTACAAGTTCATGAAGGCCTCGACCAACGAGAAGATGGCCCCCACCCTGAAGAGCAAGGTCCAGTCCCAGCTCCCGGCCAACGCGAACGCCGCATTCGAGATCGTGATCGACGGCGTCGACGAGGCCACCGTGGCGAAGGCCATGACTGTCGGCATCAAGGCCGCCTGCAAGATCCCCGGTGTCGTCAAGATCTCCGCGGGCAACTACGGCGGCAAGCTAGGGCCATTCAAGTTCGAGCTGACCAAGCTGCTGCAGTAAAACGATTTTATCTGCGGGCGAAAAGCCCGCATTTATCTTGTTTTATAGCTCAATAGTGCGCCAAGTCTACGAAGCACGCCAAGACGTTTACAGCCCGCCAGGCACGCCAAGGGGCCAAGATCGCCAAGGACGATTAAATAAAAAGGCATCATGCAAGCCTGCTGTTAAAAAAGTCTTGGTGCGCTTGGCCCCTTGGCGCTCTTGGCGCGCTGTAAACGTCTTGGTGTGCTTATCGTTATTTGTAGCGGGCTTTGCGTCTATTCCCGCACAGTAAGCGCATTTGTCGGGCAGTCGGCCGCGGCCTGTTCGCAGTCGCATTCCTCGCACCCGTTTTCCTTCAATACGTGCGCCTTTTCATCCTCGTCCCAGCCGAAGACGGCCGGGCACAGCTCGATGCAGTTGCCGCAGGAGATGCAAAGTTCCTTATCGATCGCCGGTTTAGCCATATGACTCGACAGGTCGTACGGCATGAGATATCATAATAGTTAGCCTGGAAAGGCCGGCTACTCCTGTGCCTCAGCGGCCGCGCTCCCTCCCGACGTTTCTATCGTGATAGCATTCGTCGGGCATGAGTCAGCCGCCTCCTGGCAGTCCGGGCATTTAGTGCCGCAGCCGTTAGGGTCGATGACTTCCGCCTTGCCGTCCTCGTCCCAGTTGAAGACTTCCGGGCAGAGATCGACGCAGTTCCCGCATGAGATGCATTCGTCCTTGTTCACTACCGGGATCACCATGGTATTCACTTAACGATGCTCGATGTCTCTCTATTTAAAATGTGACCATGAAAACGGAGAGGAAACCGACTGCCTTCAGATTGCCCGCGCGAATTCGCGTCAGAGTGACCGTTCCGCAATATTTTCGCCTTTCAGGTGTTTTATCGCCCGATCGTTAACGAGGACATTTATTCGCTAAGAAAGACTTTCTCTTCGGGTGTGGTAACATGAGGAGGGAATGCCTGTTCGCAGGCTTAGCTTTGCTTTTACTGACTGTATTGACGATAGTTGTGACTGCCGAAACGTGGGGCTACGACCTGCCATACAGCTACGCTTACGGCGCAGGTGTGCCGTTCTACGTGGGACACAATAACGGCGAGCCATCCGGCGAAATATTTGAAAACCCGGCATTGTATCCTGACGGTGTTGCCCGGCCATCGGTCATTTACGGCCAGCCTGAGAACGCCATGGATCTGAACTTCAGCCATGCTTACCCGTTTGCGACCGGGCTGACGTATGGTGGCCAGGACAGCCCGTTCACCTTCATTGACCTGAAATGATCGAAGAAACAATATTCAGGATCGTCGCGTGCATCGGCCGTCATCAAAACGTCGCTCGCCGCCATTTAAGACGAGAGCCCTGCGGCTAAAACAAGAGAGCCCTGCGGCTCGGTCGCGCGCGCGAAAAGCGATAGGACTACTATTTAAGAAAGATATAAAATCAGCGACCCCAGAACGGGTTGTCCTTTCTCTTGATTGCGACGAACTCTGTCAGTGTCTCTAGCTCGTCCTGCTTGATCGTGTCTTTGAGCTGGAACTCGAGCACCTTGCTGTGGCCCTCAGGGACGTCTACATAGTAGATCTCGCCTTCGTTGATCTGCCTGCCGGCTGTCGGCCCTTCGACGGAGATGGCTACTTCCTTGCCCACAGTAGCGATGCTGATATTCTCGTTGCGCTCCTGGATTTGCTTGACCACGCCGACTTTGGAGTTGTCTGCCTTGATCAGCGTGACTCCCGGCTTGATGAATCCGCCCATTACCTGTACGCCGATGACTGCCGGCTTGCTCTGCCTGAATGTGCAGTTGGGCAG
>JAEZKS010000141.1 GCA_023436075.1 Methanobacteriota archaeon | reverse complement strand
AGTTTCACCTCTACGTCACGGAAGCCCGCCGCCTTCAGCAGATACTCAAGCTCCTTTAAGGTAAGCGGCTTTTCCGCATCACGCGAGAGATCAACGTGTCCCGCGTAAGGCTCCCTTGCAAGGACCTTGTTGACAATCTGCCGAAACGTGAACGGATGCTCCCGCTCATTAGTCGTGATGCCGACTCGCCCGCCGGGAGAGAGCACACGATATAGCTGGTTGATCGTGGCTTCCTTGTCGGGCACCCAGTGAAGTACCGCCGAGAGATAGGCGGCATTGAAGCTATCGTTCTCTAATCCGGAAAGATCATCGCTGCCAGCGACTCTATATGTAACGTTGGTCAGTCCGCTATCCTTCAGCTTTCGCTCTGCGACTTCAATGCGGGGCGGCGATGGGTCTATGGCATGTACCTTTCCGGACTGGCCGACTATACTCGCAGCGTACAGCGCAAGCCTGCCTGTGCCGCAGCCCAAGTCCAGTACTGTAGATCCTGTCTTCAGCCCGAGGAGATCGACGAGCGCTTTTCCGCTCTCGTATTGGCCGTCGCTCAGCTGATCGTACTTTTCCGCCAGCTGCGGTGCTTCAAAATCTAAGCTACTCATGTCATGCTCCTGATGCCAGTTTATTAAAAAGGGATAACACAGAGCACATCAAACTCTCCGTGTCATCCTGGATTCTTTCCCTTGATATCCTACTTATTGTAGTAGGGGTTGTACTCGTTCGTGTACTCCTGCGCCGGCGTGACCTGGCCCGGCTTTAGCTCACCAGTGGCTACTAGCTGATCGATGAACCACTGGATGTCTGAGTCTGCCACCATCGAATGATCCGCTATGTCCGAGTCAGTCAGGTTCCGAATATATGGTTCCAGCTCAGGGTAGCCGAGCGCTTTGTTCAGCTTGACGGTCAGCTCTATAGCTTCCTCCGGGTTGTCGCGCTCCCAGTCAGCAGCTCTTACGTAGCCATCGATGAATTCTTTTGCCTCGTTCGGATGCTCAGCCAGGAACTTCTTCGTCGTGACCAGGCCGCAGTGGAACAGCTTCGGAGGAGTCACCTCGGTCTGAGAGAACAGGTGCTTGGCGACGCCAGTCTCAAGCATTCGTGCCTTATCCCAGTCGCTGCCGACGATGAAGACCGCATCCACCTGCTTGGTCTTCAGCGCCACGATTTCACTGCCTGTGGGGACATTGACCTGAACGATGTCATTGAGAGTCAGGCCGGCTTTCGCCAGGTAGAGCTTCATGAACAGCTCGCTGCTGGAGCCCGTGACAAAGGCTACCTTCTTACCTTTGAGGTCTGCCGGGCCGTTGATGCCGCTGTCCTTTAGCACATACCAGTCAAAGTTACTGCCGCCACTGCCGTGGTATACAGCTACCGCTACCAGGTCGGCTCCTTTGGAGATGGCACGGGTCAGCGTCAGATAGTTTACCATGGCGAAGTCCAGGCTGCCGCCGACAAGAGCCGCCGTCACCGCTGCGCCAGCTCCTGCACTCGTGTACACCGGCTTGACATTGGTAAAGTATCCCAGCTCAGTGCCGTAATAAGGTACGTCATTCGCCCGGGCAATGGCGGCATCGGTACCGACGCTATATCTGATAGTATAGGCGTTCGGGCTTATCGTCGCCACAGGCGTTGCGCCTGACGGGGCAGGCGTGGGCGTGACCGAAGCGTCCGATGATCCGTTGTTATCCAATACGAATATTCCTATGATGGCGATGATCGCTATGATTACGACCGCTGCTATCACAATTTGTATATTGCTTAGTTTTTTGTCTGCCATAATTTCAACCTTTTAAACCTTTTTAAATTGCATTATCTCGATTTTCTTTCCAATGAGAGACCCTTTTCTCGATGCCGACCAGCAGGTAGTTTGACGCCAGGCCGATCAGCGTCAGAGCTATGATTGCCGAATACATCTCCGGGATCCGGAACATCATCATCCAGTTCTGCGAGATGTATCCGAGACCGGACTGCGCCCCGATCATCTCGGCCGACACGAGGACGATCAGCGCGATCGTGCTCGCGTAGCGGAGGCCGGTGAAGATGTAAGGTATCGACGCCGGCGCGACCACCTTCCGGAACATGTCTACGCTGGACGTCTGCATCGACCGGGCCGATTTGATGAACAGCTGGTCCACGGACTTCACACCGCTGACTGTGTTCATGAAAACTGACCAGAACACGCCCATTGCGATCAGCAGGATCTTGGAGTTCTCGCCGATCCCGAACAGAAGGATAAATATCGGGAACAGAGCCAGGATCGGGATCTGACGGAAGGTCATCAGGAACGGGTCAAGGTACCGCTCCACGATGCCGTACCATCCCACGAGAAATCCCAGGGGTATCGCGATGACGACTGCGATCAGATATCCTGCTACCGCACGCTGCAGGCTGGCCACTATGTGCGGCATCAACGTCCCGTCCAGTAGCAGGTCGATAAACTGAGAGATCACTATTGAGAACGGTGGGATATACATCGCATCCACGAGGTTCAGCCGCGGCGCGATCTCCCACAGCGCCAGGAACAGTAAGATTATAGCTAACCGTTGCGGCAGCTCTCCGACCCATCGCATGACCTTTCCGATCCCCGAGTCCGGGTTCGACACTCCGAACTTGCTCACGGACTTATTGATGGCCATTTTAGCTCGCCTCCGGGCACTTCTGGCACTCCGGAGGGCAAATGCCGCCCAGCTCCTGGGATTTTCTGACCTCGACCTTCAGGAGGCTCCATAGTTTCTGCTTCAGGCGCGTGAACTCCTCGGATACCCGGAACTCGTCACTCAGCCTGGTTTCGTAGGACAGGGGGATGTCGACGACCTCTTTGATCACGCCGGGGGATGCGGTCATTATGGCAGTCTTATCCGCCAGGAAAACGGCCTCTTCGATGCTGTGGGTGATGAAAATCACGGTCTTGCGCGTCTCCTCCTTGATTTTCAACAGCTCCAGCTGCAGCGTCTCGCGTGTCTGAGCGTCCAGCGCGCCGAATGGCTCGTCCATCAGGAGAATATCCGGGTTATAGGCGAGAGCACGGGCAATAGCTATGCGCTGCTTCATCCCTCCACTCAGCTGGTACGGGTAGTGTCCCTCGAAATCTGAGAGGTTGACCAGAGACAGGTAGCGCCGGGCAATATCTGCCCGCTCTTTCTTAGGGATCTTCTGGCTCTCCAGCCCGTACTCGATATTCTCCAGCGCGGTCCTCCATGGGAAAAGGGCATACTGCTGAAACACAATTCCCCGGTTAAGGCTGGGTCCGGTGATGGGCTTATCATCGATAAAGATCTGGCCGTCCGTGGGCCGGGACAACCCTCCGATCATGTCCAGAAACGTTGATTTGCCACAGCCGCTGGGCCCGACGATGGCCATGAACTCTCCCGTCCTCACGCTGAGGTTGACACCATCCAGTGCCATCAGGTGCCTTGGACAGCCACCGTTGTTTCCCCAACGGCCGCTGCTCCGGGATTTTCCGCTATGCTTCAACTCGAACACCTTTCGGACGTTCTCTGCTTTTATCTTAATGTCGGACATGGAGACACCGTTCCTTGGAATTGTGCTATGCTTGTCTTACCTGCTGGTAGCGGCTTTAGCCGCCTTCTTTGCGCCCTGAGTCGTAGCCTTGCAGCCCTTGCTCTGTCTGCCTCCGGAAACTATGCTCTCCGATCCGGTAGTCGATACACACTCGAGACCGCAATCTGACTGCGTGGCGCTCCGCTCTTCAAGCAGCCGGTCAGACCAGCTCTCAGCCCAGCCCTTCAGGCCATCATTGTCAAGGGGCGATGGCACATAGGCTACGGTGTTTGCATAGATACCCTTAGCCAGCTTACGATAGACGTCTGCCTGCTCAGAATCCGGGGCCGCCTCTATGACAGTCCTGCCCTTCAGCTCAGCCTGCGTCACCGTAAGAGACCTCGGCACGAACTCGGCGATAGTCGATTTCGTCTTCTTGCTGAAGTCGACGATGATATCCTTCTGAATTGGCAGGTTGATCGAGTTGGCAATGATGCCGCTGAACAGCGCCCCGCCATTGGTCGAATACTTCTTGATGCCCTTGAACAGGTTATTGGCCGCATAGACCGCCATGAAGTCCGAGGACGAGACCGTGTAGACCTGCTCGGCCACGCCCTCTCTGATAGGCATAGCGAAGCCGCCGCATACCACATCGCCCAGCACGTCATAGATGACCACGTCAGGGGAATATTCCTCGAAGATCTTCTTCTGCTTCAGAAGTTCGATGGCCGTGATGATGCCCCGGCCTGCGCAGCCCACGCCCGGCTCCGGGCCGCCAGCCTCCACGCAGAGGATGCCATTGAAGCCCTCGTGCACGATGTCGCTGGTCTCGACGCGCTTGCCGCTCCGCAGCGTATCCAGCACCGTGGGAATAAATTCGCCGCCGCGCAGCGTATTCGTAGAATCGCTCTTAGGATCGCATCCGATCTGCATGACTTTGTAGCCAGCTTCCGATAGCGCAGCGCTGATGTTGGAGGAGGTGGTGGACTTGCCGATGCCACCTTTTCCGTAGATTGCTATATTCTTGGTTTTTGACATAATGTTCCCGGTCATGTTATCGGAAGACGTCAGTATATAAACTGTCAAATAAGCAATAATTAGCCGGGTGCTACAGTTTTCGTCGGTTATGCGGCAAAAATCGGCGGTAATATTCTAAAACTAAAAAATGCATGTGGTGTATAAACAGTGGCTCGATAAGAAAAAGCAGGATATGAAATATCCTGGCTTAATATCGAAACCTCAGGAATGCCCAACCGGCGAAACCGGCTACTTTTTCCGGACGATGATATCCCATGTCGGACGTCCGCCCAGCTGCTCGACTGCCTGCTCTTCCCGAGGGTTGGGCTGGCGCTGCTGTGCGGACTGGAACTTCCGCCATACGTCCTTCGGTAGAAGGACGATTTTAGCCTGATCGACGGTAAACCCGCGCGCTGTAAAGCGATCCCTGATCTCGTCAACGGTATAGGCCCGACGGAACCCGTAATAGGGAACCAGGTGTCCGTTGTCGGCGACCGTGTAGCCTACTGGCCGCAGCCCGGCTACTTCCTGCCGATTCCGCCCTCGCACGTAGTGGCGGTCGATGGCCGGGTCATAGTCCTCGGATTTCGTGAAGAAGTCATAGTCGATCATCGTGAACCGCAGCTGGCCGCCAGGCTTGAGAATGCGCCCCAGGGCTGGAATCGCCACGGGAAGGTTCAGGTAGCCGATCACGTTGACCATGAGCGCGCGCTCGACCGAGCCGGGCACGATGCCGGAAAGCGCTCCGGGATCATTCAGGTCCGCCTGCACGTACTGAGCGGCTGTCGTGCCCTCCAGATGCCCGAGTTTCCGCCGGGCGGCCTCGAGTATGTCTTGCGAAATATCTACGACATAGTATTTCGCCAGGCTGGGCCGGGCTGTTATGATGCTGGCCGCCAGCTCGGCCTTGCCTGGCCCGATCTCCAGCACAGTATCGGTATCCCCGGTCCACGCTGCGATCTCGCTCCGCCATTCCGGAAGGTTGGCCGGGCTCGGGAATACGACTTCGGACCCATCGTCCGCGATCGCGCCCCAGTAATCACCGTTTAATGTAGTTTCGCTATCCATGCTGATCACTCTGAGAGCCCATCGTCGCTGGCGTTATAAATGGTTATAGGAGCAGGCTCTTTTTTGCCATGATTATGCTCAATTTGAGATCTGCGGGCAAGTTTTTCCTCGGATTACCGACATTATCAATAGAAAACCGGCAATATGGGCACATCAGCAGCCATACTGGAGCGCTCGTCCGATGCATCCCATTTCTGGGCCATGCCCATGTTCGTGATGCGGTCAATAACTGTGACATTGATCAGGATCGTCCTGTCGTTGTCCCGGACGGGGATCAGTCGAGTGACGACATCAGTCCATGTTTCACCCGGGCTTATTTCGATACGGTTATCGTCGTATGTGATCGAGGCGCTTCCGGCACGATCGACCCTGGAGATGGTGAGGCTACCCAGCGTCTCGGGCAACGCATAAAAGCCGATAGTATCCGCGTCAATGCCGTGGCGTCTATCATCTCCATAGCTCTCACTGTCTATTAATATGACCTTGAGGGTATCATTGATCACCGGAAAGTAAGATGCGTCAATATTATCCTGTTTCAGGTTGCTGTTGAGGATGTAAAGGTAGGGGTTCACGCTATGGTTATCGATGGCTTCGGCCAGAGTGCTGACCTCATGCTTGATCGCGATGTAGTTATCCTGTGGCAGGTAGCATCCTGTGGCATTCTTGGCCAGCACATAATTAGCGACTACAGCTACGACCACGACGCCAATGATTCCTGCGACGACAGCCCAGAGTCCCAGGCGAAGGAGTTCTTTGTCCATTAGATCTCCTGAACGATAACACTTCTTTCCATGATTGGTCAAGAAACGAAAAGTAAAAAAACTACTTTAAAGCTGAGCTTATGGCCATTATTGCTGGAAATATACTGAAATTGTTGTTCTATCAGTGAAAGAAGAAGAAGACGAAAGAAAAGGGTTCGGGCCGTTTGCGGTCGGCCCGTCTACCCGAGCAAAACCAGTCTGTAGGAGGCAGCTTGAGTCACTGGTGCTTATATCAGACTAAAAAGGTCGGAGGGATTTAACCGGGTTATCCGCCGGCCACCCCCGGGACGTCAAGCCCATAGAGGCTCTGGCGCGCGTCTTTGAAGTAGAAACGCTCCGTGATCACATTTTCGCTGCGCAGTCTGTTGATCGCGTAGCGCACGGTCCGTGGCGGGAGATATGTCCGCTGGATAATTTCCTTCTGCGTCAGCAGCCCGCTGGTCTCGAGGACTTTGAAGACGAGCTTCGCCGATGGCGGAAGGTGCTCGAGTTTCGAAGAATTGTCTAAGGTCGGTACGCTTACTGATTCGTGGCCATTAATGGCAAAAACGATCCCTCATGGTAAGTTTCTCCAAATCCATATAGACTTAACAATAGTTAAGTCTTTCGATCGAGGCTAAGCACGTCTCCACCAGCACCGGGCCAGACTGAACCGACATATGCCCATCATCACGATTCGCCATCGACATCACGCAAAAAGCGGCCCTTCATGTACTTGTACAAGAAAATATATACAATATAATATATAGATGCCAATATTCGAGGTTGTACAAAAAGGAGGACTGACCACCACGGCGAAAGAGTCATGCACCGTGGCCGGTCGCACAAATATGTTCGAAGACGATACAGGGACAATGCCCGCATACGAGGCGTACGTCCTCACGGAGATGGAGAAGCCAGAGTACCAGCGCATCAGGATCGGCATCGACCGCATGGAGAGGACGGTTATGGAGATCATGTCCGAGCAAGGGCAGATCGACAGGGGTCAGGCGTTGGCTGAACTCGACGAGGTACTGCAAAAGCTGCAGGAGATCGAGACGCTCGCAGAGAGCATCGAGGACAACTTCGTATGGGAACACATCCTGGACCGCATCGACTTGATTACGGCGATTCGCCGGTACCTGGTGGCCGAGATCAAGTGGGAAATCCAATCGGACCGGAAGTGCCATGCGTCGGCATGACGGCCAGTGAATTTTTAGATTTCTACAATTTTCGTATTTTCGACTTCGTATCGCACCAGCTCGTCGAAATCGAACTGCTCGTTCTCCATGCGGACGACCTCGCCGACGCGGCCGTGGATGGACGGGTAACGGGGCACGGCCTGGCATCCACCCGCTTTCCGGATGGAGATGTCATAGGTGCCGATCTTTCTCGCGACAGTCATGATTTCCTCCTTGTCCATGCCGATCAGCGGATGGTAGACCGGGAAACAGACGTCATAGGCTTCCGCCAGCATGTTCTCGGAGGTCTGGGATGCGACCTGTCCCAGCGACGATCCGGTAATGATGCCGTGCGCGCCCTCTCGCTGTGCTATTGCCGTCGCCACCTTGTACATCAGGTGCTTGCAGAAGACACAGGTGTACTTCTTGTTGCCTTTCTCGATGAAGGCTTCGAGGTTCCTGCCGTGGGGGGCAGTGTACATCTTCATCGGGCGGTCCGGAGCCCATTCGTGGAGCTTCCTCACGATGTCCAGAGTCTTCTCCTTCGCATCTTCGCCGAGGTATGGCGTATTATCCATGTACAGCGGAATGATCTCGCAGCCGCGCTTCATCATGAGCCAGGCCGCGACCGGCGAGTCGATGCCGCCGGAGATCAGCGCGACCATCCTGCCCTGGCTGCCCAGCGGCATGCCTCCGACGCCCTTCACGACCTCCGTGAACACGTAGGACTGCTTCTCCCGAAGCTCGACGTGGATGGCATGGTCCGGGTTCTTGAGGTCTACCCGCGGATGACGGTCGATCACCGCGTTGAATACTGCGTCGCCGCACAGGCGCCCCAGGTCCTGCGAGGTGAATGACTCGTCCTTGACCGAGCGCCGGGGCACGATGGCGAAAGACTGACCTTCGCCGATGACCTCTCTGCCGATCTCCGCAGCGACGGCGCATGCGTCGTCGATGGTCGGGCCGGCGACCACGGCGGGACTGCATGACACCACTCCGAACACTTTGCTCGTCGATGCGGGCGCCGCCGGGTCCTTCGTGCTCACGAAAATCCTGCCGCGCTCACGGAAAATGCCATCGAATGCAACGCCGTCCTGCCGGAGCATGGCCTCGAGGTTGCCGACGAGCATATCCTCGTATTTGCGGCGGATCTGCTCGCTCTTGATGGCGACCTCTCCGTATCTCACAATGACGACTCCGAAATTCATATCTCACACCTGACAGTCCGGCATATTCTCACGATATTATCTCTTTTCATGAGCACTTCCCTTATTAAAAACCTGCCTTCCGGTCGACGCGAAGGTTAAATACGGGAAGGACATATGGACCGACGATGACCACGGACTGGACCATCAACGCTACGGCTTTCGGCAGCGACTCGTTCAAGGGCGGCCAGATGCCCTAGAATTATTCTTCCTGATCGCGATTATCATCATCCTGCTGCAGCTCAGGACCCGCAGAGTCCGGCTCTGGACCATATGGGTCCCGCCGGCGATCATCCTGATCCCTATCACTGCTGCGACCTTAGCCGCCGACTACAACGGACTGAACACGATCCTGTTCTCTGTCGCCGGCTTCGCCATCGGCTGCCCCATCGGCATCGTCATCGGCTCTCGCATGAAAGTGACAGCCGACGGCCAGGGTCGAATATTGCTGAAGGGTTCGCTGATAGCCGTGACTATCTGGATTCTGGTGTTGGGCCTTCGATTGTTCGGCAAAGGCGTCGCCGGGGACCTGGGCATCATCAGCCTCAACGACCTGTCGGCGATGGCACTGGCCATGGCGCTTGGCATGATAGTCGCCCGCCGCGCTTACGTGACGATCAAGTACTTCGAGCTGAAGAAAAAGTTCACAGAAGACACGACTGGCATAAAGGATACCACGGAGACGGGTTAGTTCAGGTAAAATTTTGACACAACGGACGCCATAGTGCCAATCATGAGCCTGTCCTGAAACAGCTCCATGGTATACATTATGTCCGTTGTGTCCGTGGTGTATTTGCTATGGCTCGGAAGGATGTTTATTCAATCGTAATGCTGAGGCGGTAAGTGCCCTCGCTGCAGGTGCCGGTGAACTGCTGATCGCCGGTGCCGGTGGCCTTAACCTCCCATGTATGCTGGCCACCGGCGTCTGCGAGGCCGTTGTCCGGCGAGGTGTAAGCATCGTTTACGATAGTCAGCCCGGAAGTCACAGAGATGTTCCATGAGTACCCATTGGCCGGGTTCTCATCCAGCACGACCTTGAAGGTCGCCCCGTTCTTGATCGCTATGGTCTGCGCATTGTTCCGCTCGTCGAAGATATTCGTGCTGCCCTTGACGCTGAACGCATAGGCTGCGACCAGGCCGACGCACGCGAACAATGCAAAGGCGATCGTCAGGACTGCCAGATGCCGCTCTCGCATAGCTTTCACGAGCTTATCATAGGCCTGAATACTATATATTTATTATTTAAACTACGAACCGGTTCGCAGTTATATCAGCCGGTTTTGAGAAAAAAAGTGTATGATTTGGCGCCTATGCGATTTTCACGTTAAGCAGATAGGTAGTCTCGTTGCCTATGAGTGGCTCCAATGGGCGCTTGTAGATGCCGCTGAACTGCTGGGTGCCCGTACCGTTCACCGTAACCTGCCATTCGCGTATGCCGGGCGCACCGACAAGGGTGGTATTAGGTGGCAGGTACGTGTTGTTGACGATGGTGAGACCGCTAGTTACGCTGACGTTCCAGACGTAACCGGTGGACGGGTTATCTTCCAGGGAGATCTTGAACGTTTCGCCGTTTTTAGCGCTCACGGTAGTATTATTGTCCGACTGGCCGTATGAGGCCATCGTCACAGTCGTATTGTTCGATGGAGGTGCTGTCGGAGTCACCGACGGGACAGCCGAGGGCGTTGCCGAGGGAGCCGCTGTCGGAGTTCCGGTGCCGGTGCAGGCCGATACCATGATCATGCCGGCGATAATGACTAACGCCAGGCCGAATAGCGCAAACGATTTCCGAACCATAGGGATTACCGCTTGTACATCGGTACAGTTAGTATTTATAGTTAGTTGCATAACATATTAAACTTATTGTTCAAAAATTTTTTGATCCAATACCGTGCCGTGACAGTGCTATTTGCGTGCCGATAAAAAGTGGATGATATGAGGC
>JAEZKS010000136.1 GCA_023436075.1 Methanobacteriota archaeon | reverse complement strand
TCCTCATATCATGTCGATGATCGCGTCGGCAATGCCGTCGAGCGGCTCCACGCGATCCACACATCCCAGCTCTATGGCCGCCTTCGGCATACCGAAGATAACGCTGGTCTTCTCGTCGCACGCGATGGTGCGGCCTCCCACGTCCTTGATGTCCTTGAGGCCGAAGGCACCGTCGGTGCCCATTCCCGTAAGAACGACTCCCACGATCTGGGGCCCGTACGCATGCACCGCCGACTTCATGGTCACGTCAACTGCCGGCCGGACCCGGTGCACGGGCGGCTCCTGGCTCATCGATACGATGTAGCCCGGCCCCGCGCACTTCCGGACGATCATGTGGTAATCGCCCGGTGCCAGCAGCGCCCGTCCTTCGATGATTGCATCGCCATCCTGCGCCTCCTTGACCTCAACTGGTGATACCCTGTTCAGGCGTTCTGCGAGCGACCGCGTAAAGCCCGGCGGCATGTGCTGGACGATCAGGATGCCAGCCTTGATGTTCTCCGGCAGCTTTGGCACCACCTGCTCGAGCGCGCTCGGCCCGCCAGTCGAGGAACCTATGATCACTACTTTTTTCGCACGGGTGGCCGACCGGGATGAGGCCTTTTGCAGATCGGGCAGTTCGACAGGACTCTGAAGCTTGCTGCGGCCGACGTTGCAGACCATCCGTATCTTCTCGATGAGCGTCCCCTTGACGCTCTCGATATCAAGCGATATGGAGCCGGACGGCTTGGGAACGAAGTCCACAGCGCCTGCCGACATCGCCATGATCGCCTGCCAGGTGCCTTCCTTCGTGACGGCGGAGAGCATGATCACCGGCGTGGGTTGCTCTTTCATGATCTGTCGCAGCGCAGTAATGCCATCCATCCGGGGCATCTCTACGTCCATAGTGATCACGTCGGGGTTCAGCTCTTTCGTTTTGGCGATCGCCTCCAGGCCGTTCTTGGCCACTCCGACCACGCTTATCTCGCCTGGCACGTTGAGCATGTCCCCTATGATGCTGCGCATCAGAATCGAGTCGTCGACCACGAGCACCCGGATCAAGGCGAGTTCCTCACGATCCGAGGACTTTCTGGACTTCATCGAGCACTTTCGGCGCCTGGAACGGCTTGACGATATAACCCTTAGCACCGCTCATGATCGCAGTGCGAACCATGCTTTCCTGCCCTACGGCAGTACACATGATCACACGGGCGTTCGGGTCTGCGGCCCGGATCTCCTTCAGGGCGTCGATGCCGTTCTTGCTGGGCATGACGATGTCCATGGTGACGAGGTCGGGCTTGAGCTCCATGTATTTTTGAACGGCAACAGCGCCGTTCTCCGCTTCGCCGGCGATCTCGTAGCCCTTCGGGAACAGGATGTTCTTCAGGAGGGTCCGCATGAACGCGGCGTCATCCACAATCAATATTCTGGCCATCTTTCATTACTCCTATCTTTTTTCTACGTTGACGTTGCTCATCGTATCAGTGACATACTTGACCCCTTTGGTGGTCAGCTCCAGCTCCCGGCGGACTCTGGCCACTTTGGCTAGCCCGAGGCCCAGGAGTTTATCATAGAATAGCTCGATGGTATTGTTATCGATGCCGAGCATCGACTGGATGGTGTTCGAGTCCACGCCGCTGTAGATCAGCGTGGCCACCTGGATCTCGGTGTCGGTAAGCCGGTGCTCCTTGCCAATGCTGTTATACTTCTCGATCAGGTCGGACAGGTAGTTTTCCAGCATGTCCATGGTGCTCTCCGGACAGAGGACGAGGCTGCTGCTGGCCTCTCCGCGATCCACATGGTCGACTACGAGCACGTCCCGCTCGTCGCCTCCCAGCTTCCGCTTTTCGCGCCGGATTTTGGTGATGCCGTTCAGGCCGATGCGGATCTGGCGGTCCTTGGACATGAACCAGATGGACTTCTGCGTCGCAAACAGCATCCCCTGCTCCCACCGGGGGTTCGTCACAATGACGCCACCTCGGCTGACCGGTGAGATATAATAGATGCCCGTCTTGAACGCATCCGAGATGTACTGGGCGAAGTAGCGCTTCAGGCTTTCGAGTGTCTTGGGAGCGGAAGAGATCGCGCAGGAGATGAACTTGCCTTCATTGTACCTGGTCACGAACAGGGCGTGACGGCTGCCGATCACTACGTCTTCGACGTCCTCCAGCCCCTTCAGGAGAAGATCATTATGATTATTACCGTTTGACAGGCGAAGAGTAGTACTGGTAATGGTCAGCAGACCATTCTTCACCCATGCCTTCTCCTCAGGCGGCGTATCCTGGTTTGCCGGGTAGACAAAGTCTACGTTAGTCCGGGCGATGACTGTTGCTGCGCTTGCGCTGTCCATGTTTTCGACCTGCGAAACGCGAATTGCTCCGGCCAGCCGATCGGCCCGTTTCCGGCCCGTCGTCGGCATGTCGGATAATCCGCATTTCCATGAGCTTAGCTTAAAAGCTATTTCGGGGGATAGAATAAAAATATTTTGTGAGCGTTATTGAATTATTCAATCGGAATTACAAATTAGAATGTCTTATTATTTCATAAAAAGCTATTATGGACTTATTTTCATATTGTTAGAATCTGGCTCTCGTAAAGGGACACGAAGGTTCGCGAAGTGCACACGAAGGTACACAAAGGTCTTTTTAAGAAAGAGGCTATAGGTGTCTCTCTGTTAACCGTCCTTCGCGAACCTTCGTGTCCTGAAGAGGTGCGGATTCCAGAATAAATATCCTATCTGACAGATAACTACGAACCATTTCGCGCCTTAAACAAGCTTTTTAGTATGGGCCGTTCAATAGTGAATGACCGCTATGATAAGGATAGACAACCTTACAAAGGTCTACGACGGTGTCAAGGCCGTAGACACCATCAACCTCAACATCGAGAAAGGTGAGGTGTTCGGTTTCCTCGGGCCCAATGGCGCCGGAAAAACGACCACTATCGGGATGATGGTAGGGCTGATCGAGCCCACGTCCGGCCACTGTTTCATCGACGACATCGACGTGACCCGCAAGCCGCTCGAGGCAAAGCGTATCACTGGCTACCTGCCTGACGGCGTGGGGTTCTACCCCAACCTGAACGGCCGGCAGAACCTGAAGTACTTCTCGCGTTTCTACGGTATGAAGGACGCGGAAGCAGATGCAAGGATCACTGGCCTGCTCGACCGGGTAGGCCTCGGCAAGGTGAATAAGCCTGTGGGAGGATATTCCCGGGGCATGAAGCAGCGGCTCGGGCTGGCCCAGGCACTGCTCAACGACCCGGAGTACGTGTTCCTCGACGAGCCCACCAACGGCCTGGACCCTGAAGGCGTGATCCAGTTCAGGGAGATCATCAAAGAGCTTGCCGGCAAGGGCAAGACGGTGTTGTTCTCATCGCACATCATTGGCGAGGTCCAGCAGGCGTGCAACATCATTGGCATTATTTCGCATGGCAAGATTGTGGCCCATGGCACACAGGCTGAGATCCGTGAGAAACTGAGCAGGAATGACAATATAGCTATCAGGATCGAGGTATCCGGCGGCCCCGTGCCGAACCTGTCCGACGCCCGGATCGTCGATGCCGTGTACAGCGGCGAGCGCGCGATCGTACACGCGTCCGCAGATATCCGAACGGAGATTTCCGCAGAGCTGTTCCGGCACGGACTGCTCATCAAGGAATTGTCGTTGAAGGAGAAGTCTCTGGAGGAGATGTTCCTGGAAACCATATATACCGGGGAGAAGTCCGGAGACGTGC
>JAEZKS010000125.1 GCA_023436075.1 Methanobacteriota archaeon | reverse complement strand
TCTGTGACCTCTGTGTTGAAACTCGGAGACCTCTCGCCGACCTCTGGAGCCTCTCCATAAAACCGATAAAATTTATAGGCCATGGGCCCCAATGATAAACACATGACCGCAGCCAAGGGGCGTAAGCCAGTGACGAAGGCAGGAGGCAGCAAAGGCAGCCGTGCCAGTCGTATCGCTGACACAGGCAAGGAAAGTGTGGAACTACTGTTCGACAAGATCACCACGAGGATGAACGCCCTGTCGGACGACGATCCGGGAGATGCCGGCCAGGACTTCGACTATGATGGAGTCATCGGCCTGCTGGATCAGGTTCTGGCCATAGAGCCTGGCAGTAGAAAGGGGCTGAACTACAAAGGCATCATGCTCATGGGTATGGGAGAGCAGGCGAAGGCACTGGAATGTTTCAATGCCATCCTGAAGGCGAACCCTGGCGATTCGGAGGCGCTCAACAACAAGGCCATTGCCCTGTACGGGCTGGGCAAGACTAAAGAGGCCATGAAATACGTGGACAAAGCCATCGAGATCGACAAGCGCTATGCGGATGCGCTGATGAACAAGGCCGTCATGCTCTACGATAAGGGCGAGATGGAGGAAGCCAGGAAATACCTCGCGCGAGCCAACGTCTGCGACCGGTAGCCCTGACAAATTTTCCCTTATCAAATTTTAATTCTTAAAATGAAATATTTCCAATTTCGACTTATTTTTCAAAATTGAAAGCTATTGCTTTATATCGGATAAAAACGAATGATTAAACAGGCAGTTGGGAAAAGATGCCTGAGCTGCCTGATTAATGGGTGTTGAAATGGCAAACGAGGGAAATGTACCGGACTTCGACCTTAAGATACCTTCGCTGGACCTGGATCTGCCAGAGCCGGATCTGAACTCCGGCGGGTCAGACCTTTCGCCTGCGGTCAGTGCGGCAGATCTGAAACTCGACGCTCCGCTGGACCTGCCCGGGTCTTCCATGGAACAGAACGGCGCCGCTTCATCCGGCAAGTCGGCGAGCAAGAAGGCCGGCAAGACGCCCGTGAAACTGCCGAAGCTCGCTGTTCCTAAGCTTGCTGTACCTAAGTTCGCCGTGCCGAAGATATTCGTGCCGAAGCTCGCTATTCCGAAGGTGACCAAACCCAGGATAGCCAAACCTAAGGCGACAAAGCCTACGGCAGCAACGCCAAAGACCACCCAACCGAAGCTCAACCGACCGAAGGCCGCAAGGCCTAAAATGCAGCGCCTTCCCCGGGCCGCAGTGCTCCCGGTTTCCCTGAATGCGCTGAGCATCGTCATTCTCTTCTTCCTCACAGGCATTTTGTTCCTGTTCGAAGTCCCGATCAACGCAGTGCCGGACCTGACGCTTACCACCTACGTGCAGAGCCTCTGGCTGGTCGTCGGGTGCCTGATCATCGTGGCCATGCTGCAGGACATCAAGACCGCGCTGGTCCTCATCGGCATAGACCTGGCCATGATAGCGACGATCTTCCCGACGCTCTGGCTGTTGATGGAGTTGCCCATGAACCCGATGTACTTATTCGTCATCGGAATGATCGTGCTGCTCGCGCTGGTCGTGGTGCCACTGAACGTGACGAAGGCCCGGAAGCCTGCTCCAAAACCTGCAGGGGCAGCGCCCGCTGCGCCGGCGCCTAAAGGTCCCCGGACAGTGTCTTAGATTTTTCATCTCATTTCTTTTTGTACGGGCATCTGTGGTTGAATACAAAGTACCCGATGTACACGACGTACACGACATTCATTTAAACTGGCAATGCTAAGCCTTCTGTTAACAGTCCTTCGTGTACGTTGTGTACTTTGTGTCCAACCACGGGCTCAGCGTATACAGCCATTCAAAAGTGAATAGAAAAAATAACTATAGCAGGCTGTGGAAGAACCTTTATCTTCCTGTGATTATATACAGGCCGATGAGGTCTTCGTACATGGAACGGCAGAACATCGTCGACGACGTCATACTGTGGCTGTCGCTTCTCTCGATCGCCGCAATCTGCCTGGTCATGTTCTACTACGGTGTCGCCGGCCTGGCGCATGTGCCGGTCACTGACTTCAGCATTACGAAAAAAGCCTTCGGCGTATCAGTGTTCGTCCTGTTCATCCTGTTGCCCCTGCTGATCCTGAGCCTCGTGCTGGACACGACCTTCATCAGCAAGCTCTTCGAGTGGAGCCTGCCGCTACTCTACATTGCCATCGTGGTCGACATCATAACGATGACTGCGTTATACCTGCTTATGTGATAACACAATGGTCGCGGCAAGCCAGGGTAGACACCTGAAGATATTTCCTGGCAGCCCTGACTACCTGCATGGTGTTCGTTGTGCCCCTTGTGATCTTAGTGCTCACAGGACTTCCCGCAAGGTGTTGTCGATGACCCTGATGCACTTTTCCTCTGACACGTTGCCAAGGAACCGTACGATCACCTCGGGCATCTCATCGAGGTGGACGAGCGTCGGCTCCTTGCCATACTTGGCTGTGACCTCGTCGAATTTTTTCCAGAAAGCCTTCTTGTCCATGGACTCGCGCATGTGCACGAAAAAGAGCTGATCCGCTTTCACTGCAGGCTTAGTCCCATCGTCGATCACGAAGCCTGCCTTCTCGAGACGATCGAGCGTCTCCCGCGGCATCTTGCCCACTATCATCAGGACAGTGTTATATTCCGGGTGCTTTTGCCATACATCCCAGTCTCTCAATACGAGCCCTCCGACGTCTGCCGGTGATCATGTCCCCGGCCGTTTGACTATACACTTCTCTCTGATCGCGTATAAATTTGCTGCTATTCTCACAGCACCAGGGTGATGATCGCTACCGCCACAAAGCCTATGATGAAACATGCGATCAGGAAAATCCTCAGCCGGTCTGTCATAACGACACCGAACACGTTTTTCTTCGAGTTCTTCGAGCGTCGAACGCTCTTCTTTCCGCTTTTTGCCATAATTAACCATTATGGCAGGGATGGGAAAATAGTTTTTCGCTGAAGCGCTTTCCGCCGACAAAGATTATAAATCATAGACAGCTACAGAATTATTGATTCTGTTATGGATACGTATGTTTGCACGCTCTGCGGTTACGTCTACGACCCGGCCATCGGCGATCCTGAACACGACATCGCACCCGGGACGCCCTTCGAAAGCCTGCCCGATGACTGGTTGTGTCCCGTCTGCGGGGCAGAAAAGACATTATTCGAGAAACAATAACACTGCGAGCCCTATGGACACAACGGGGGCATAATGTCCTGGAACCATGGATAGATATAAATCTCATTAATCGTTTCCACGGCCCCCATTGCGCCCGCTATGTCCTTTGTATTGTTCCACCCGCCGCCAGAGGTTTTCTGGTGAGCGATCTACCTCGTGGCAGATGATACGGTGGGGGACTGCACAGGGAAGAACGGAATATGCTTCGCCGCCCTTTAGCCGCAGTCCCCAGGTCTCGTCTGTCAGCAAAAAGTAGGCGCCGGCTAGGGAATCCGTGATTTCGCCTGCCTCTGCATCGGCGCAGACTTCCCTGGCGATCTTGACGTTCTTCACCTCGCCTGATCGGGCACAGTAGACGTGGTCCTCTGATAGCACGCGATCGACAGTGCGTGCGATCAACGTATAACAAGTCTTCGTGTTCGACGAGCGGTCCCGGTCCTTTTGCAGGTACAACACCGGCCTCGCATTGCGGGCGATGTCTTCCAGTATCTCAGGCGTGAACGATTCGACTGGCCGCCGACAAAGGTCGTGGGTCTCGGCCAGCCGCTGTGGGAACCGCTTGGAAAGGCGATCGGCAAGTTCCTGATACGGGCTCTCCCGGGGCGCATACTCGACCGGGAAGAGCGACAGCTCAGCATCGAGGTACTCCTTAACCGCCTCGGTGGAGTCATTGTATATGATGACGGTTTCGCTGCTGCGCTGCAACGCCCGGGCCAGCTTCATGGCCAGCGCAATGGCGGCGCGCTCGCATTCGAGGTTGCTTGCAGGAGGTGGCGCTATCGCCGTGGTGGACTGGTGGACATCGATGCCATCGGCCAGCGCGACGATGCCGATAAAAGACGGCCCGCCCTCGTTGTAGGACGAGTCGCAGTAGATCTCCAGCATGACAATGCCTTTTAGCATTGTCAATATATTAACGTGTTGCAGGTATGCCTATCGGATCAGGAACTAACGTCCGGGTTTTCGGGGTTCTGCGCTACAGTCACGCTGATGGCTGGCTTCTCGGAAGGGGTCCTGCTTGTCCCGACATGCCGTGTCTTGAACCAATCCATGATTAATGCACATTTATCCTCCGCGATTCCCATGACATAGGCGTTCGTGCCGCCGTAGGACGTAGGGATGCTCACGCTCATCGTCGCCAGCTTCCGGCGCGCCTGAAGAAACGTACGCGAGGCTGTCATCGACTGTATTTTTCCTCCGGCGATCAGGTACGTTGTCCTGCCCAATCCACGGGAACGGATGATTAGCATATCCCTGTCCAGCCGCCATCCTGCATCGCGATAGCGGGCGTAAGCCCATAGTGCGACCGGCACCAGCAGCAGGAGCGAATAATGCCCGTACGGGACGAATACGGTAGCGACGAGCGTTATAGCCAGGACCAGCGTCAGTACTGGTACCATATAGCTCGTCAGCGCTGCCCGTGATACCTTTTCTATGCCGGCCTCCGGCGTAAATTCCGGGAGAAACTGGCGCATGAAGCCATCCACTTCTTTCCGTCGCAGCAGCGGGAAGATCTGGCTGGTCATGGAACCCTTTTCCCGGACACCGAAGCTGACTGCCTCGACGCTGACCAGGCCGAAGGGTTGCCTTAATAGGCTCTCCCCGAGAGCGATCGCCTGTATGCGCCTGACCGGCAGCGTATACTGGTTGCGCTCCAGCAGGCCGCGACTGACCGTGATGATCTCGCCTTCACGCGATATCGTGTACCCCCATAACCGGATCGCCGATCCGGCTATTGATAATACCCAGGCGGCGAGCAGTATGATGGCAAATACCGCGACAATGGCGACTATCCCTGAGCCGGCGAGATTCGACGCCGACTTGCCCAGCAGCTCATATACATTGACCTGCGGGAAAAACTGGTCGATCTGGGATAATATGGCGAATAGCCCGAGTGCCGCGATCCAGAGGCCGTTGGTCGTGCTCGCCGCGACGAGCAGCGAGCGTGTAGAGAGCTTGCGTACAAGCGTTTTCTCTGTCGCTTCCGTAGCCGCAGCGTCCGGCTTGCCATGTCCCAGCGTCATGCGCAACTCTTCCGCTCTGGCTTTTGTCAGCGCCGCCAGCGAGACCTCGGCCTTCGTATTCCCGCCCGCCGTCTCCATTTCGAGCTTTACCAGGCCGAATAGCCGCTGGACGATTCCGGCGGAAACATGGACCGAATGGATGCGCTCGAGAGGGATATACGTCTTTTTCCTTATCAGGACTCCCTGTTCCACGCGCAGTTCCTTGTTCTCGACATAATAGGTGAAGCGCAGCCAGGAAAAGGCCGAGTAGACGACGAAAAGGCATCCTATGGCAACCACCGCAGCTATCAGGTATTCGCCCATCTTCATACTGAAAAGCGCTACTGCTACCGGAACTGCCGTTTGCACGATGTACTTCAGGTTGCGCACCATGAATTCCAGGGCCGCGGCCGGGTGAAGGCGCTGTTTTTCAGACATCTTCCTCGACCACCCGGGCCAGCTCGGAAATACGGTCCCTGAGCCCGACAGCCATGTCGTCCGCCAGCGCCGGTATGGTATGCGTGCCGGCTGCCGTGGAAACTTTCACTGCCGACAGCCCGTAATGACGCAGGATCGGCCCCTGCTCTGTGTCCACGTGCTGGACCCGGACCATCGGTATGATCGTGTGGTGTTTGACCAGTATCCCATGCTGGAGCTCGATCTGGTCGTTGCTCACACGATAGCGCCATGTGCTCCAGCGGAGTCCGGGCACCAGCAAGACGTTCGCGATTGAAAACGCCAGCGCTAGAATGGCCAGAGGTATCAATATCCAGTTTGGCCATTGCCAGTAAAGACAGACGATGAGATAAGCGACCGGTATAATCCATACCAGCAGCGCATCGATCGACCCGGACAGCCGCCAATAGCTGACAGCACGCCGATCCAGCCTGGTTTCCGGTTCATCCGGTATCATCATGGACTCCATATGGATATTACCGTGTGCGTCCGGGTATATTATTCATTCGCCGACAGCGCAATTATCATTCCATCTCCAGCAGTTGCCTGAATAGTGCGATAAAGCGCCGGATATCCTCTATGCCGTTGTTCAAAACCAACAGCGAGTACTTGTCCATGTATTTGCTGAACTGATCGTGCTTAGCCAGGGTGTCCTTCAGCTCCTTCTCCGTCGCCTCCAGCATCGGCATGATGAAATTTCTGCGCTCCTCCTTGGTCAGCAAGCCGAAGAAGACTGCGTGCGCCAGGAAGTCATTGAAGCTCTCCCCTGGGCCCATTGGCTGAACGACGAGATCGTGCAATCGCTTCCGGCCAGCCTCAGTGATGCTGTACACCTTGCGGTCCGGAACCTTCTCTTGCTGCTCCCGGTGGCTTTTAATGAACCCGTCGGCCTCAAGCTTTGCCAGCTTCGGGTATAGCTTGCTGTTGCTCATGTTGAAGAAGCGCTTGCCGAAGCTCGCCTCGATCTGTCGCTTGAGCTGGTAGCCGTGCATCGGCATGCCCTGTAGGACGCCGAGGATAATCAGGTCCATGTCTACCATTTCATCGCCTTCCGGTTTACACGTTTTACGCTTATCATATCTATACCTATTCCTGAAAAGAAGGAAAGAGCTTGCTTCTCCTCCCTTTGGAAGGCGGTTACTCCTCCTTCCACTTCATCAGCGCCACGCCGATGGCGAACAGCACAACCGCCATGACGGCCACGACGGCCATGTTGAACACTCCGTCGCCGGTGTTGCCGGTGATCATGAAATCTCGGAGGCCGTTGTTCACGTAGGTCAGGGGCGAGATAGCCGCCACTGCTTGGAGCGCCCCAGGCATCAGGTCGACCGGGAAGAATGTCCCCGAGAGGAACATGAGCGGGAAGGTCATCATGCTCGCCGCGGGAGCGGCGGTATCCTCGTTCTTGAGGACGGCGGCCATGATCAGGCCCAGCCCTGTAAAGGTGATCGTGCCGAGCACCACCAGCAGCAGGGCCATCGCGTCCAGGTTCGGGCGGAAGTCGAACATCAGCATGGCGGCCGCCAGCGCTATCGTTATCGCGATCAGCGCGATGATCGTCTGCGCGCCGATCTTGGCCAGGTTCCACTCGACGCGGCTGATGGGAGTCGTAGCCAGCTTGCGGAAGATGCCCCGTGCCCGGTTCTTGGCATTGACGCCGACCGTCAGGTTGATCGCGCACATCATGATGCCGATGCCGAGGATGCCCGGAAGCACGTACTCCATCGGCTTGACCGCCGAAGTCTTGACGTCCTGCGGGACCAGCGCGACCTTTTCGGAAGCCCCGGCCAGCTGCAGGTTCATGTGATCGACGACCTGCTGCATCACCGCGAGCAGCGTGCTGGAAGTAGCCTGGGTATCGTCGTAGTACACTTGGACCTGCGTCGCCTGTGTGTTACCAGGGGCCACGCTGTCTGAAAAGCCAGCCGGCACAACGACGTATGCCGCTATCTTCCCGTCCTTCAGCTGTTGTGCCAGGTCCATGCCCGAGCCGTCGATGATTTTCGTCACCCCGTCGATGCTCATCGACTGGATGAAAGCCGCCGACGCGTCGGTGTGGTCATTGTCCATGACATAGAGGCTCATCGGCCCACCCTGGAATGAGTACATGAAGCCCATGATCAGGAACAGTATAAGCGGAAACCCGATAGTGAAGATCATGCTGCCTTTGTTGCGAGAGAACATGAGCAGACTGAACTTGATCTCGTTGAGAACCTTGCTCACTTACATCGCCTCCTGGGTCAGGGTTTCGCCCGTCAGGTTCAGGAACACGTCCTCAAGAGTCGATTTCTTCACATAGAGTTCCTTGCAGGCGATGTTTCGCTCGTTGAGCAGAGCCACAGCCTTCGAGATGCTCGCCATCCCGTCGCCCGCAGGCAGCCGTGCCATGACATCGTCCCCTGCTATCTTCGCGTCCGGGATCTCGCCGGCCAGCAGCCCGCAGGCCGCCCGATCGCAGCCACGGATGACCAGCGTGTTGCCACCGCCGTATTTGTTAATCAGGTCTTCCGGCGTGCCTTCGGCAATGATCTTGCCGCGATTAATGACATCGATGCGATCGGCGAGGTAATAGGCTTCGTCCATGTAATGAGTCGTCAGAAATACAGTCTTGCCACGGGCTTTCAGCTCTTTGATGGCTTCCCAGACGTCACGGCGAGCTCTCGGGTCCAGGCCGGTAGTAGGTTCGTCGAGAAACACGATCTCCGGGTCATTGACCAGCGCCTGTGCCAGCCCGACACGCTGCAGCATTCCTTTCGAAAA
>JAEZKS010000026.1 GCA_023436075.1 Methanobacteriota archaeon | reverse complement strand
CTCTTGTTCAGGTCGCCGGGTCCTCTTGTTCAGGCCGACCCGCCATCACGCATATTGTATTAGTTTTGTGTCTTCATTCCCTGTGACGCTTGTTCATCTTCCTCCCGATCGTACATTCTATCCCCGTTGCCGGTATTGCAACAAAGTATAAATCATTTGAACGTGATTATGCGAATGGAGAGGGCTTTATGGCTATCGTTGGCATAGCAGACACGACGTTCGCCCGGTACGACATGGGCAAGGCAGCCATCGACGAGCTGAAGCGCAACGCCTCGGTGAAGATCGAGCGCTACACGGTGCCGGGGATCAAGGACCTGCCCGTGGCGTGCAAGAAGCTGTTCGAGGAGCGAGACTGCGATATAGTGATGGCGCTGGGCATGCCCGGCTCCAAGCCGACTGATAAGGTCTGCGCCCACGAAGCCAGCACTGGCATCATCCAGTGTCAGCTGATGACCAGCAAGCACATCATCGAAGTCTTCGTCCATGAGGACGAGGCACCGGACGACCGCTCGCTCGCCGCACTGATGGATAAGCGGGCTCGCGAGCACGCGCTGAACGTCATCAAGCTTCTCTTCAAGCCGTCGGCGCTCGAGCGCGAGGCGGGCACGGGACAGCGGCAGGGATACGAGGACGCGGGTCCCGCAAGGATTTAATTCATACGATTCAGGTTTGATCACAATGGCAGACAAGGAGATCAGGATAGGGTTCGTGGTTGCGGAGTTCAACCGCGACCTGACGTGGCAGATGGAGCTGCTGGGTAAGGAGCACGCCAGTTTCCTTGGCGCGAAGGTGACCAAGGTCTTCTACGTGCCGGGCGTGTACGACATGCCGCTGGCCGTGAAGAAGATGGCCGCGGACAAGAACCTCGACGCCATCGTCACCATCGGCAGCGTCATCGAGGGCGCGACCGATCATGACCAGGTAGTCGTGAGCCAGGCAACGAGGAAGATCACCGACCTCGCGCTGGAGTACGACAAGCCCATCACCCTCGGCATCGCCGGGCCCGGCATGACGAGGCTGGAAGCCCACGATCGCATCGACTACGCCAAGCGGGCTGTCGAGGCCGCCGTAAAGATGGTACGCCGCATCAAGGACTACCCGGAATAAAGCGGTGCCTGTATGTCGCAGCGGCTGGCAGATGTCGAGGAATCGGCGACGCTGAAGCTCGCCGACAGGACTAACGAGCTGAGGAAGCAGGGCAAGGACATCCTCGGCTTCAACCTCGGCGAGCCCGACTTCGATACGCCGCGGTACATTATCGACGCGGCAAAGAAGGCTATGGACGCGGGCAAGACGCACTACGCGCCGTCCGCCGGCATACCGGAGCTGCGCGAGGCCATCGCACAGAAGCTCCGGTATGACAATGGCCTTGATACGAAGGCGAAAGACGTACTGGTCACGCCGGGCGCCAAGCAGGCGATCTTCACAGTATGCTTCAGCATGATCAACAAGGGCGATGAAGCTATCCTCTTCGCGCCGTCCTGGGTATCCTATGACGCCTGCATCAAGATGAGCGAAGGAAAGACCGTCTGGGTTAAGTCTAACGAAGACGGCTCGATCCCATCGAATTTTGCCGATCACATCACGAAGAAAACGAAGCTCATTATCCTCAACAGTCCGAACAACCCGTCGGGTGCCGTTTTAGGATTTAAGGACTTAAAGGCCGTCGCCGACGTCGCGAAGGATCGGGGTATCTACGTATTATCCGACGAAATATATGAAAAGATCATCTACGGCGTGAAACACCACAGCATAGGTGCCATGATACCTGACCTGACCATCACGGTCAACGGCTTCTCAAAGGCTTACGCGATGGCCGGCTGGCGCATCGGCTATGTCACCGCGCCGAAGAATGTATTCCAGGACTTGCTCAAGGTGCAGCAGCATACGATCTCGAGCCCTACGACTTTCGTCCAGTACGGCGCGGCTGCCGCACTTAGCGGCCCGCAGGACTGCGTGTCCGATATGACGAAGCAGTTCCACGCCCGCCGCGACCTGGTCGTGAAAGGCCTGCGCGACATGGGGCTGAGCTGCGAGATGCCAGAAGGCGCATTCTATGCGTGGCCGAAAGTGGATGGCGATTCGGAGAAGATCTGCGAGGAGCTGCTCGACTATGGCGTCAGCCTGACGCCAGGTTCGGCCTTCGGTCCGGGCTGCAACGACCATCTCCGCATGTCCTATGCTTCGTCGATGGAGCACATCGTCGAAGGGCTGGCGCGGATGAAACGGTATTTTAGCAAATAGTCGGCGGCTTAAGTGGCAGCTCCAGGACGCGTGGCTCAAGCCATAAAATATTTATGCTATCGTAGTCACGAGAATTAGGTGGAGCTATCTATCCATTTCATGTATCCCCATGAGGTTGGACTGATAGCAGGCCAGGGCATTATTCTCGAACAGAAAATGTTTTCAGTGGCCTTCAGTATTGAGGTTGAACCATGGAATTCGATTTGCTAAGAAACATCGTCATTGTCTTAGCCTTCGCGATACTTGTATTGCTCGTATGCTACCGGTTTAAAATACCGGAGATCATCGGCTTTTTCATCACCGGCCTTCTGATGGGGCCATACGGAGTCGGCGTATTCACCGAGATGCACGAGATCGATTTCCTCGCCGAACTGGGCGTGGTGCTGCTGTTATTCACCATAGGCCTCGAGTTCTCCCTCAAGAGCCTGATTAACCTGAAGAGACAGTTTTTCGTAGGCGGGACGATACAGATGACGCTCATCTTCGTCGCGACCTTCCTCATAGCACAGACGCTCGGGCTATCGACGAATACCTCGATACTTGCCGGCTTCATGCTGTCGCTAAGCAGCACTGCAATCGTCCTGAGGCTGTTGCAGGAGCGGGACGAGCTCGACACGCCGCACGGCAACGTAGTCATGGGCGTCATAATATTCGAAGACATAATCGCAGTGCTTATGATGCTCGTGCTCCCGTTCATGTCTGGCAGCGCAGGGGACCTGATGGATTCAGTGCCGCTATTACTCGTCGCAGGGATCGGCATTGTCATCCTGATGATCGTCGGGACACTATGGGTGGTCCCGATGTTCATGCGCAGAGTTGCCAGGACCCGGAGCAACGAGCTGTTCGTGCTCTGCATCGTCATGATTGGCGTAGTCATGGCGTGGCTGACGTCCAGCGCTGGCCTGTCTCTGGCCCTGGGCGCGTTCCTGGCCGGCCTGATCCTCTCGGAATCCCAGTACAGCCACCAGGCGCTGGGGTCGATACTGCCGTTCAGGTATGTATTCACCAGCTTTTTCTTCATATCCATCGGAATGATGCTTGACATAAGCTTCTTCATCCATAATCCTCTCATCATCGTCGCCGCCGCCATCGTCGGAATGATCATCAAATTATGTGCGGGGACGATCACGACATTGATCCTGGGATACTCAGTCAAGACGGCAGTGACCGAAGGGTTGACAATGGCTCAGGTGGGGGAGTTTTCCTTCGTCCTCGCGAGCCTTGGGCTCACTTTCAGCCTGCTCACCCCTGACCTCTACCAGATATTCCTGGCCACTTCGATACTGACAATGGCGGCTTCGCCTTTCCTCATCACATCATCGGGTCATCTTTCGGATATCCTTTGCAGGCTGCCCTTGCTCTCCAGGCTAAAGAAGGATGCCTGCCCGTCGGAAATTCCCCATGAGAGTGTAAGCGATCATATAGTGATAATCGGCTACGGCCTTAACGGGAAAAACATCGCCCGTGCAGCGAAGTTCGCTAAGATACCATACGTGGCACTGGAGACAAACCCTGACACCGTCATCTCCGAACGGGCGAAAGGAGAGCCGATCCACTACGGCGACGGCACGAACGAGATCGTGCTCGAGCACCTGAACCTGGAAAAAGCAAAGGTTGCAGTCGTGACGGTGGCCGACGCGATGGCAAGCAGGAGGATCACGTCGACGATCCGGAAACATTACCCTGACGTGCATCTGATAGTAAGGACGCGCTACGTACACGAAATCAAGTTCCTGATGGAGCTGGGCGCAGACGAGGTCATCCCGGAAGAATTCGAGACCTCCGTCGAGCTTTTCGCCAGAGTCCTGAAGAGATACTTCGTTCCCGTAGACCAGATCATGGAAATTTCCTCCGAACTACGTTCGGAGAACTACGACGTGTTTAAAAACCCTGCGTCACCGGGATATTCGTTAAACGACATGATCTCATGGACGTCTAACGTAGACATTATTACCTTCCGCATCGAGGAGGTTTTGCCTATGCTTGGCAAGTCCATCAGGGAGATCGGGATGAGAAAGAACTACGGGATCACGATACTTCTGATCCAGAGAAATGGCGATTACGTCGACCCCAGTCCAGACACTGTCTTCCAGTCTGGCGATATCGTCTACGCGTTCGGAACTCAGGAAAAGCTGACAGATGCCATTAACTCTATCCACAGATCTTCACCTTCAGCCGCCTAAAATCACGCAGCATCGACTTGTATATCGTTGCAGTGGCATTCGATCGGCCGCAGGTAAACCGATAGAGCTGAATGGTAAACCGATAGAAATGAATATATCATTATTGAGACTTTTTATTTACTGTTAAATAAACAGGCAGGCAGCCATGGTTAGAAAAAGCGACATCCCGGAAAAGGCCGCAGAAATCTCTCGTCGCCTTATCGAGCACTACGGCCGCTACGAGGAGCGCGACGGCAGCCCGTTTGACGTGCTGATCGCCACTATCCTGTCGCAGAACACGACGGATAAGAACTCACATCGGGCTTTCGCGAGTCTCTACAGCAAGTATGATACGCCCGAGAAGCTCGCGAAAGCGCCAGAGAAGGAAATCGCCGACCTGATCAGGATCGGAGGCCTGTATGAGCAGAAGGCGAAGCTCATAAAACAAATAGCGCAGCTTGTCCTCGACGAGTACGATGGCACCCTCGACTTCGTCTGCGACGCCGACCCGGAGGCGGCCAGGAAAGAGCTTCTGTCCATCAAGGGCGTCGGTCCCAAAACTGCGGACTGCGTGCTGTTGTTCTCCTGCGGCCGGGACGTGATACCCGTTGACACTCACGTATTTCGCATCACAAAACGGCTGGGCATCGTTCCCGAGGCGGCCAGCCACGAGGAAGTGCATCGGCTCCTGATGGACGAGGTTCCTGCAGGCGAAAGGGGCTCCGTTCACGTAGACTTGATCCGCTTTGGCCGGGAGATATGCAAGGCCCAGAATCCTCAGCATGACAAATGCTTTTTGATCGATTTGTGTGACTACGCCAGGGCTGTCGGTGCGTATCCTCTTAAAAAATGATGACACTCATCATCGCCGCCAGCCACCTCGCGCGCGTACGCGTTCGACCGGAGATGTCTCCCGTTAACGGCACGAAGATGCCTCTTCTAAAAAGTCCTTTTTGTACCTTTGTGTGCACTTTGTGAACCTTTGTGTTCCCTAACCGGCTCGGCCTCTGTAAAACCTCTCAGGGAGGATTATAATTCTGTGCCCTGGAAGAGCTTTCGGCGACTGGAACGTACATACCCTTCACGTCCATGTATTTTCAGAAAGTATATCTGACATATGGCCCGAGTCTCTTCCCATGCTGAAACGGCTGAGCCCGCTGGACCTGTTCCTGGTTGTGTTCATTCTCATGTACTACGGGCGGCTGAGCGTGGTCTTGTTCGTCCCCCAGTACGCTATCGACTACGGCATACCGGAATCCTGTCTCAGCCTTCACTTCGCCATGCTCAGTGTGGGCAGCGCCCTATCCAACGTCATCGCCATCGTCCTGCTGCGGCACGTCAATCCAAGGAAGATGTTTCTGTTCATTGGCGTGGTATCCGCAGCTTACGAGCTTCTTCTGTACTTCTCTCCTACGCCGGAATCCCTGATCGTCTCAGGGCTCCTGATCGGGCTGGCGGCGGGAACTTTCTGGAGTCTGACGTTCCTCGTCGTCTGCGAGCTGATCGATGCATATCGTCTCTCCACGACCATTGCCTTTTCGCGATATAACGTGATTTCCACAGTCATGGCGGCGCTGACGCCGCTGGCCGCGGGCATCATCGTCCATCAGGTAGGCTACGGCGTCTGGCTGATCTCGGCGTTGGGCTTCCTCATCCTCTCCACGGCCGTGATCGCGTTCCTTAAAGACCCTGTGTACGGGAAGACATACGGGCATTATCCTATCCGGGAAGACCTGAGCAAGGTATTGAGCAACAAACGAGCACTCGTAACCTTTGTCCTGACCATGCTGTTCATGACGCTAACCGTCAGCACCTGGGCTTCCATGTCCCGGATATTCTTCGCCAACATTGGCATACGCAACGTCTGGCTCGGACTACTGAGCGTTACGGTCAGCATAGTCACCATCACCATCTTCTACCTGCTTGCCCGACGCCGCATCTCCTCCAGACGCATGATCGCGACGCTGGGCATCGTGATCTTCGGTGCCGAGATGCTCTTGCTGGCCTTTATCAACGATCCCCTCATCATTTTCCTGCTGGAGGGAATAGTAGGCACATCAGGAGTTGCGGCCGTCGCCTTCGCCACTCAGAACATCATCAAAAACACGTTCCAGGAGCGCACGTACATCGGCAGGCCCGCCTTCGCGTTCGGCATGTACGTGGCCAATGCCGTCTGGTTCACGGTCTGTGGTTACCTGGTCGCGCACTTTGGCGGATACGCGGCCGTAGGAAGTCTGTTAGGCGTCACGGTCAGCCAGTTCGGCATGCGGGCATTTTTCCTGGTCATGGCCGCCATAGCGGCAGCCTGGGCGATCACCATGTGGAAATACGACGGGCACATGGTCCGTGATGGCGCCGTCCGGGACAGCACTGTCCGGGAAACTTTAAATAGGCGGTCGGTCAATCGATCAGGAGGAGTGGAGAATCGACGTGATACCGAAGCTGAAAGTAGAGCTTAACAACTATTATATGTTCCTCGGGTGGATTTTCGTAATCGCAGGTCTCATAGGTGGTATTTATTCTCTCACAGGCTCGGGAATGGAAACTGTGCTTGGCTTTGCCGCGGCTTCTTTCCTCTGTGGGATCTTACTGATATATCTCGGCTACACGAAGAGAACTGTGCTCAAGAGAAAGAAGTAATTCCGGGCGACGAAAGGCGCCGGAGCCATTTTCTATTCCGGCACGAATATCAATGCGATGAATCGTCCCGGTTTTCTCGTGGACCGGATGCTGGGCCGGCTTGTGGCCTGGCTTCGTATTTTTGACTATGATACGAAAAGCGCCCTCGAAATCGTCATAAACCACGACGAGGATAACGAACTTGTTCGCCTTGCCAAAGACGAGCACCGGGTGCTGCTCACCAGAGACCTTGCCCTGGTCGATCGTGCCCGGAAGGCGGGCGTGACTGCGGTCTTGATCAGGCCGGTCGACGTGAAAAGCCAGATATGCGAGCTGATGAAACACGTTCCCATCAAGACCGAGCCGGTCATGGAGCGATGCACGGAGTGCAACGCGCCGCTACGCAAGGCGACTGAAGCTGACAGAGCAGTCATTGAGAACGAAGTGCCGTCCCATCTCATCGCAGAGGGCAAAGAGTTCTGGATGTGCGACAGGTGTGGGAAAATCTACTGGCAGGGCAGCCACTGGCGGAACATTCAGCGTATGTCGGAGGAGTTGAAGGACTGCGCGGGGAAATCCAGTTAAAATGGACGATGAGAACATAGCCGGGCAATCGTCGCGAGCCCTGCCGGGGATATTCGCACGCGTGCGACCGGGCCGCAGGGCCCTCTTGTTTAGGTCGCAGGGCTCTCTTGTTGAAGCCATATAGCTCTGGTCGTTTGTCCTTGTTTTGGCAATGCGCAGCACTGGGA
>JAEZKS010000293.1 GCA_023436075.1 Methanobacteriota archaeon | reverse complement strand
GCTATACGTCGTACGATCCTCACGCCAAGACTATTTTTAAATTATAGGCACACGCAGAACTGTTTCATTTAAAAGTCCTTGGCGTGCTTGACGTACTTGGCGGTCCTGGCGAGAGTCCCGTCGTGCGGGTACCATAATTCAGCCGGGCCTGGCTGCCATACCAGGAAAATCCGTCGATCAGCTCTGCCCCGGCTTCGACAAGCAAGCCCAAGCTCGGTCACACGCAAAGCTGCCCGATTCTCCCGCATGTCCACGCCTATATTATCGGCCAGACCATCTTTTTAAGCCGTTTGATCAGGTCGTCCGCTTCCGCGTCTTCATGCGCGAGCGCAGCCCTGATCAGCTCTAAAAGCGCGAAGATGAACGGCAGTGCCCAGGCGATCAGGTAGGCATAGCCTATGCCGAACGGGAATCCCGTGATTAGCCGCAGCTCGTTGGTGCTCTCCCGCCAGCCGAACAATTGCGTAAACCCGTCGACCGCGGTGGGAAGGAAGAGGAAGATGGTGAGAACGTAATTGATCTTGAATTCCCTGTCGCCAAAGCCCTTTAGACGGAAGAAGATCAATCCGAGCGCCGTGGCAATGTAGATGGACATGTCTCGGGCGCATACCGGCATCTGGATTCCGTCATAGAACAGCGAGCGGAAGGGCAGCTGGTGGCACAGGTGAGAATAGAACCAGCCGACGGAGTCGCTGATGTCCAGGAAAAGCCGGCTACTATGGTCGATAGAGAGCAGAACCCATGGCACGAAGATCGAGATCGCTATGATGACGTAAATAACGATGATTGCATCGTAGGCGACCTTTTTCAAGCCGGGCATTCGATAGTGATAGCGATCTGCTCGTATTTGAACTTCTTCCCCGTGATAATATAATCTGTTGATTATTAACCGATTGTGATAGAATCTTCTTATACTCCCATCACTAACCTGATATGTGCAAATGGTAGCTATTGCTGACAATCTCGATGCACGAAGGTTCATACCATGGTGAACAGATCCCGCGCACTTCTGTCTTTTCTGGCGTTGATGCTGCTGGCGGCTGCAGTGGTGCCGGCCCTCGCAGGCGCGGCGACAGTCAGCGCAGCTACTGAAGTTCCCGGCGGCCCGGACGGCTATTGCACGTTGTTCTACGGTCTAAGGCAAGGAACCGACCTCGTCGGCGACGCTCGTGTGACACTCTACCAGATAGTGCCGGATGAAGACTCGGTGATCGGCTACGACTTCGTGCCTCTGGAGATCATCGGCAATCCGCTTAGCGCCTCGAATTTCATACAATCCGGGGACCCCCTGTTCATGTTCCAGAACGTCCCGTATGAGCTGCCCTTCACCCGTTATGCCGTCATTGTGGAGCGAAACGGCCGGACGTGGAACGGCACGATCATGGCCGGCCCCTACAATACCGAATGCGTGCCCATCATGCAAGTGGATGCCTCTGACAACGTCCTGCCTGTGATAGCCGACCTCGACAATAACACGATCTATGGCTGGACTCGGGATATCGCCGGGAACGATGTTGCCGGCGTCAAAGTCACCCTGATGCGGCAGGAGCGCTACGTCAGCATGCCGGCGCTGGCCACGGATATCAGCCCTAACCCGGTCGTATCGGCTACGGGCAAATATGCCGGGTTCTACTGCTTCCGGAACGTTACGCCCGGATGGTACAGGATTATAGTGGAAAAAGACGGCTATAAGAATTACGATGTCTTCAACTTCCGGGGGGACGAAGCTGGAGGCTTCGTGATAAACCCGATGTTGCCCTACGAGACGTCTGGCATCGAGCGAGCTGTGGACGCGATGTCTGACGTGCTCGACCTTTCCGACAGCAGCCTGTACAACGCATCTGCAATCAATGCCACGGAGCCGGACTCCTGGACAGCGTCGCTGAACGAGACGATCCGAACCATCACCCCTGATGGCCTTGGCGGCCTGTTCGCCTTCGGCAAGGACACGGTCTATCGTCTTGGCGCAGATGGCAGCCTCATGTGGCGCCTGGACATTCCTGGGCAATGGCGCCTTTCCAGCGAGTACTGGCGTGTCGATGGCTCTCCTGCAGACGGCATGAATCTCGTCAAAGTCGATGCGGAGCCGATATACGATGTGAATAACGGCAGCCTGTACCTGTATCTCACGCCATCTTCACCTTACCCGAACTTTGGCAACAACTTCGACTATAACCTGTACGCAGGATTAGCCAGCCTGGACTGGTCTGTCATGGCCGTGTCCCCGGAAGGCCGGGTGGCGTGGACGCTGCCTTTGACGGCCGATGCGGGGTACGTTGATTCGACGGCGATCCGGGCTGTAAGCGATCGCATCTACGTCTTCCACAACTATACAGAGACTGTCGTTGACCAGCACGGGAAAGTGCTGTTCGTCCTGCAGGACGTCTCAGACCCGGCCTCGGTCGACGAGCACGGCAATATATACATCGTCCGCGCCAGGCCAGGAGCAGCGGACGGGCTGCGAGTGTACTACGATCAATACGGGAACCTCTACCTGCCGGATTATCGCAGCCCATCATCAGTCATCGAAGCGTATGATGCCAGCGGAAAGTTCCTCTGGCGACAGGAACTGGTAAAAAACAATGCGGCCGACAACATCGTCAGACAGTACATTGCCGAGGACATACGGTCCCAGTTCAGTAGTCTGCCCCTGTACCAGAACGGCACCCTGTACGCGCCGGTAAACGATGGCGTCGTAGCGCTGGACAAGAACGGTGTCGTGAAATGGTCTGCCCGCCCGGGCGGAGGGTCGTTTAAGCTGTATGAGCATATGCCGCTGGACGGGGAAGACAACGTGTACCTGGTCTACGACGACGGCCAGCGGAGCCAGGGCGAGACCTGGCTGTACATGGTGTCGGATAACGGGAAGACAATCATCGGGCCACGGAAGTACTCGGAGCTCTACGATGGGACCTCGCGGCCTGCCGCTCGTGCCGGCATCGTCTACTATATCCTGGCGCGGAACATCGACTATAATCTGCCGGTCGAAAACATGCCTTACGCTATCGTAACGGCTTATGACATCCGCAACGATACGATCCTGTGGGCATACAAGATAGCTCCGGGCGCGGAGCACGAGATGGTGATCAACGAAAGCAACTCGAAAGAAGTCACTGATTTCGTCGATCCGGACGAAAACGCCGACATTCTGCTCGGGACTGGCGGATTCATGATCCCGGCGCTCGGCCCGGCCAACGAGGTCGCCTTTGCCGGCGTCTACCCGGCCGGCGATCGCATCTACGTCCACTTCCGGGCCATCAAATACGAATGGCCGGTGACCTTCGACGTTTCACGGGCCGTCTACGCCAGCGACATTTACGTTCTGGACAGCAGCGGCCACCCCTTGCAGCGGATCGATACCGGGGCGCTCGTCACCGCCGTTGCCGTGAATAACAGCACGTTCTACTACAGCACCACGGGCGGAAACGTCATAGGCTCCATGGAGTCTGCCCCCGGCATCGTGGCCGGAGTCGTGCTGCTGGCCGCCATGGCGCTCGCGGGCAAGATGCTGCTTGCGGCCGCCGTCGGAAGAGCCAGATCCCGGCTGAACAAGAACGAGAACCGGAATCTCACGATGGTATACATTCAGGGTCACCCCGGCTCGACGCTGTACGAGATCTCCCGTGGCATGGGCATGAACCTCGGCACAGTCCGGTATCACGTCTTCGTTCTCTCCATGAACCACAAGATCGTGAGCTTCAATGACGGCAAGTTCATCCGCTACTTCCCGAACTCGAACGCCTACACCCAGGAGGAGCAGCAGGTCATCGCGCTGCTCCGACGGGAGCCGACGCGGGACATTATCCTGGCGGTTCGGGCGTGTCCCGGCCTCACCAACGCTGAGATCGCCCGGGCGACCTGCCAGAACTACAGTTCCATCAGCAAGTTCCTCAAGGAGATCTGCGGCAAAGGCGTCCTAGTCCGGGAGGAAGCTGGCGGTACCGGCTACTACCGGATGAGCGGCAAATACGCCATTCTGCTGGCAGAGCTGACCGCAAAGGTGGAAAACGACGAGCTGCTGGCTGACTCCCTGAGGACTTCCGTTTCCGGGCCGCGAAACTGCTCTTCTCAATAGTCTGTCGTAGATACCTGCATCTTTTCAAATGCCAATGTTTATCAACGTTTATCAACAATGCTTATCCGATCGCGCTCTCCTTGCGCTTTTTAGCAAAATATAATATAAAGCCCGCAAATTATAATTTTAAGAGGATTTCACATGGCTGACAAAATCAAAGTTGCGCTCAACGGATACGGCACCATCGGCAAACGCGTGGCCGACGCCGTGATGAGGCAGGACGACATGACTCTGGTAGGCATCGCGAAGACGAAGCCGGATTACGAGGCCTACGTCGCGAACAAGAAGGGCTACCAGATCTACGCCGTCGACCCGGCGAAGGCCGAGTCTAAGTTCAAGGCCGTCGGGATACCGCTCGCCGGCTCCAGCATCGACATGATCAAGAAGGCCGACATTGTGGTCGACTGCGCCCCCGAAGGCATGGGTGAGGAGAATAAGAAGAACATCTACGACAAGCTGGGCAAGCCCGCCATCTTCCAGGGCGGCGAGGAGCACGAAGTGGCAGGCACATCATTCAACGCGGCGGCCAACTACGGCGAGGCCATCGGCAAGAAGTACGTGCGCGTGGTATCGTGCAACACCACCGGCCTATGCCGGCTTATCTACGCTGTCGATTCGACTATCGGCGTGAAGAAGGCGAGGGTAACGCTCATTCGCCGCGCCGGCGACCCGGACGACATCAAGCGCGGCCCCATCAACGCGATCGTGCCCGACCCTGTCGCGCTGCCGTCACACCACGGCCCGGACGTCCAGACCGTGATGCCGCACATCAACATCGACACGGCTGCGGTCAAGGTTCCGACCACTCTGATGCATCTTCACTTCGTCAACATGGAGTTGAAGAAGACTGTCAGCAGGGAGGACGTGCTTGCGGCGCTGAAGAAATGGCCGCGGCTCTGGCTTATCCCCGGCTGGCTGGACATGAAGGCGACCGCCAACGTGATCGAGTTCGGCCGCGAGTTGGGCAGGCCACGTAGCGACATCATGGAGAACGCGATCTGGGAACAGTCGATCAGCGTCGACAAGAACGGCGAGCTGAACCTGTTCCAGGGCATCCACCAGGAGTCGGACGTCGTCCCGGAGAACATCGACTGCATCCGGGCCATGCTGGGCGTCGAGAAGGACAATATTAAGTCCATCGCGAAGACCAACAAGGCGCTCGCCATCGGCAACTTCAACCCGTGGAAGCTGAGCCCGCCGCAGTAGTACGACAACGGGAGTGGCTACCGCCCTCCCTCTCTTTTGAGGCGTGATGAAGGCAGTCGACGTAATAGTCATAGGAAGGGTTCAGAAGGTCGGTTTCCGGGCGTTCACCAAGCGCAACGCGCTCATGATGGGCGTGAAAGGCTACGTGGAGAACACCGACGACGGAAAGGTACACGTCGTGCTCGAGGGCGACGAGCACCAGGTCGATAAGCTGCTGGAGCTTATCCGGCGTGGGCCGACGGTGGCACAGGTGCGGGAAGTTAAAGTATCGGCAATCGAGAAATCGGGGCACGAGGGATTCGAGGTACGCTGAGTCGTTCTTAGGTTTCCTCGGCAGACTCTAATTAAATTTATATTCTCCAAAATAAGTGAGACAGTATACAGTATCTAAATCAGGGTTCCTTATGGTTGACGATGTCCGGGAATATTGTGACTGGCAGGTTGAATTTGGTGCCATCCTGAACGGACGTTACAGTCACCTGAGTCCTGAGTCGATCTTACGCACATTGACCTGTGGCGCACAGGACGATAATCTCACCATAAAGTTGAGGTCGATCGACCTGATGGGCGATTTGCGATGTACCGGAGCCACCGGCTTGCTTATAATGATGCTGAAAGACCCCTACGTGACCGTCCGTTTGCATGCGCTCGGCGCGCTGGGCAAAATAAATGACCCTTCGGCCACCGAAGCTATTCTGGAATCCTCATCAGATGCGGATGGCAACATGAGGGCTAATGCTCTCATGATATTGAGCGAGACCGGTAATAAAAGAGCCCAGAAGATCATAAAGGATGCAACCGGAGACCCTGACGTATGGGTACGCCACCAGGCGAAGAACGCAGAAGCCATATTCAAGGAACAGAGAGCTATTGCGAAGTTCAAGCAAAACATGAGAAGCACGGATGCCGGGCTACAGGCCGCCGCGCTGCAATCTCTGGTCGAAATCAACGACGAGCGTGCCATTCGCACGATTGCCGAGTTGCTGGACAGCGATAACGTAGATGACCGGCTACTGGCTATCAAATATCTGGCAAAGCTCCGGGGAAGCTGTCCGATCAGTGTACTGGAAAAAGCGTTAAAAAACAACGGTCCGACGGTCAGGGCGGCCATTATTACTGCCTTGTACCAGGTAATGGGTCAATTCGACGACCCACACATTTACGATCTTATTATCGAACGCCTGTTTGATGATGACGAGTCGGTTCGTATCGAAGCATCTTGGATATTGCTAGTGAGGTCCATGAACTATAACATCAGCGGCAAGGTGGCCGATCAAATTGTCATAGGTGCTGCCAGGGCTTTGAAGAATAAGAACGCAAAGGTTCGGGAGCAGGTGATTTCGATGCTGTTGAATCTGTGGGCGCCTGGGGCGCTCGAGCCGTTGAATCAGGCGATAGACAGTCAGGATGCTGATCTCAGGGGCCTTATCCTCTCCATCGCCCAGGACAGGCTGAGTGTTGCCGGCGGACGAAAAAATTTTCACTTTGACGAGGGAGGTCGGTTACGCTATGGCGTTATGTCCTCAGGACGTGAAACCGACGAGAAACGTCTCACCGATCATATGAGCCAGCTTCTCCTGCCCGAACAATTGAATCCGGTAGAGATCACAGGGCAGGTTCTGGACGGATCGACTGTCCTGCTTCCCATTGATGAACTAAGGCACCCTGATTTCCGGGTTCGCTTACGGGCTATAGATGCGCTCGCGAAGATCGGCGACAGCAGAGCGGCCGTCTCGATCACGCAGTCGATCTGCGATCCGGACAGCCGCGTGAGAGCGAATGCCGCCAACATCATCAAGAAAATATCCGCCCAAAGCACGATAGCGCCGCTGGTCGACGCGCTCGATGACAGCCGCCCAGAAGTGCGTTCCACAGCCCTTTATCTGTTGGGGTATAGGGGCAATCAGGATACTGTGGCAATTATCACGGAATTTCTATATGATGAAAATGGTGAGGTCAGGATCAACGCAATGAAGGCAATCGCAAGGATCTATAGCCGCTGACAGCTTAGCTATATACTATATACATCAGGATATGCGTCGATCAGGAAGAGATAGTGGATTAACCCTTCGTATCTGTCCCAAGTTCCGAGCCTGATCGTAAATTCTTCCAGGCCTGCGCAAGCACTTATTCTCGTTTCAGGCTTCGGGTCGCACATGTATGCGGACAGCGGTTCCAGCGCTTTAGGAAGATACGATTCCAGTACCTGCCAGATGCCGTGCTGTTTACGCGCTTTACTATAAAGCAGCATAACCTCTCTCAGGCTGTCATAAGCTTCCCTGTGTCGTCCCTGGACGAGCAATGCATATCCTCTCCACATGTATGTGAAACCGAGTTCATCGAAAATTTTGAACTTCTTCATTTCTTCTATCGAAGGGAGTGTATCGTTTTCCAGGATCCAGCCGATCGTCACTCTGGACTCTTCCTGCCTGCCCGCCAACCAGAGCATTGCAGCCATTTCGGCGAGTTGTTTGCTTTCTATTTTCCTTTCCCCATCGTAATACCTGGTATCGTATCGGTAAATGTCCGTCGCGTAGTAAAACATCCTGCGGGAGCTTTCGACGTTTCCGAAGTACCGGTAGATCTCACCGAGCCGGCTATAGCATAAAATGGTGGTTAATTCCCTACCCTTGTATGTTCCCGTGTAATCTATGCAAGTATCGTAAGCGTCGATCGATTTCAGGAAGCTTTCGAAGACACGGCGTTCTGCGTTTAATTCATCGATTAGCCTCTTCTCGTATACTATGCTAACACCCGGCGGCAGTAGATTATCTCTCGCTTCAGATATTTGTCGTATTATCGCAACTACTTTACTCTTCGTATCTTGCACCGACGGCGTCTGTCCTCTTCCTTCCTCGATGTGACCCTATGTCTCCATGTGGAGCAGGCAGTCTGCGGCAAAGTGCAAGACTCCTTCGACCGTGCTTGGAAACAGCCCGATCACGATGCAGAGCCCTGCCATGATCATTATCGGGATCAGCATGTACAGCGGCGCCTCTTTTACCTGTGCGAGCTCTGGCTTTGGCTTGCCCATGAAAATAACGTAGAATGCATGCATGAGGCAGATAAAGGTCAATATACTGCCCAAAATCTGTAGCCATCCTATCCACTCGTAGCCAGACCAGAGCGGTATCGCCGCATCCGTAGCGCTGTGGATGGCCTCTTTGCTCGCGAAGCCGTTGAGCAGCGGGAAGCCCGACATGGCCAGAGATGCGATAAGGAAGCAGATCGCCGTGACAGGCATTTGCTTCAGCAGCCCGCCCATCTTATGCATCTTCCTGGTGCTTACCCGGAGGATGAGCACGCCGGATATCAGGAACAGTCCGCCTTTGAACAGCATGTGGTTGGTCATGTGGAACAGCGCACCGAACACGCCTTCCCCTGCCACGTCCGCCCAGTGGCCACCCATAGCAGCAAGGAAGCCGATACCCAGCCCGACCACGATATAGCCGATCTGGCTGACCGTGTGGAAGGCAAGCAAGCGCTTGATGTCTTCTTGTAGCAGCGCCATGATCACGCCTCCAAGGATGCCAATGACACCTATTGCCACGACGAACAACGCCATCGTCCCTGCGCCTGACGCGAAGGCGAATGGCAGGGTGGCCTTCGCCATGGCGATGGCAGCGGCCTTGACCAGGATGCCGGACATAGTGGCGCTGATCGGGGGCGGCGCCTCGGCGTGGGCCGGCGGCAGCCAGATCAGGCCAAGCGGTATGAGGCCTGCCTTGGTGCCGAAGCCGAACAGGAACAGGGCTACCAGCAGCATTCGGTCGCCGTCGGGGATCTTATCCAGGTTGTTGATCACGTCCAGCGAGCCAGTATGTCCGTAGAGGACGAACGCGCCGTAGAGGATGAGCAATACCTCGAAAATGCTGACGGCCAGGTAGACGGTCGTCGCCTGGATGGAGCGCTTCGTCCTGCCGAACAGGATGAGCATGCCACTGAAGACTGTGGCTCCCTCCAGCATGACGAGCATTACGACCACGTTGTAGGTGTTGGCCATCATAGCCATGGCGCCCATGACCAGCAGGTACAGCACGAAGTAAGTGCCGTCGTAGGCCGCTCCCTGGTTCTTGTAGGCGAATGAGTAGAACAGGGCCAGCGTGCCCAGGAAGCCGACCATGCAGGTGATCAGCATGCCGGGGGCGTCCAGCACGATGAAGTCGTATGCCAGCGGCTCGGAGATGGTCCCCGACTGCAACAATAGCAGGTAGGCAAGCTCGAGGATGAAGACGAGCGCGGAATAGCCGATGATGAACGGCTCGAACAGCTTCTTGCCGTACTCATACATCAAAAGGGCGATCATCGCCCCGATTACGTATAACAGTACGGGGCCGAGCGCAAGGTAGTCGTGCATAGTTTTTTACACCCGTTTTTTACACCCGTCGTGCCGATTCCCGGATCACGGATGCGAGCTTTTGCAATCTTTCCTCTATCCCACCAGACAGTCCCTCACCGTCAGCAATCCGTCCTGGCTGTACGCCGATCATGAAGACGTCTGCCGTAGTCTCGATTTTCAGGTACTCCATGACCACGTCAAGCGACAACGTATGCGTCGATTCGCCCAGGTGCCGGATATCGTCGATCTCCACGATCTGCGGCGTACCGGGCGGCAGGTCCTTGAAAATCAGGGCATCGATGAACACGATCAGCTCCGGTTTCAGCTTTTTGATCGCACTTGTGACGTTCTCAGGAGACGGCCCGGCATCGATGGCATGAGGGACCTGGCCCTCCAGCATGTCGATGATTATCGGCCCGATGGCGTCGTCGCCCCGGTACCGGTTTCCCACGCCGATGAAGACGACTTTGTCTACCTGTATTTTGCCAATTCTGGCTTTGAGTTCCTGCCCGAGACGCTCGAAATAGTCCACGATTCATACCCTCCTGTGCAGGAGCGCCGGCGGAAAAGCACAGGGCACTTCGACCGCCGTATACCCGATAGTATCGGGCGCATCGGCTATATATGTTGTCAGGCTGCTTATCCGCGCACGCGCGAGTAAGCCAGGCAGTTTTCGATCGTTAGGATCGCCGACAATTTTCATTGAAAAATGCTTTTAATAAACTCTCCTTTAGCTCCTTAACTCCTTGAGCTCCTTCTTAAAAAACGTACTCCTTTTGCTCCTTTTTCTCTGAAGCTCTACCTTAAGCTCCTTCAACCTCCTTAAGCTCAGCGACGGGAGCCCGGGGAGGACAAGGAGTTCAAGGTAGAGATCAGGAGGTTGAATGAGTCTAAGGAGTACGGTTTTTAACAAGGAGCTTAAGGAGTAAGGAGTCCGAGGAGAACGAATTTTAAGAAAAATGTCGAGTGATCGTCTCATGCCCTGCTCCGGGCACCCACGCGCGAGACCGCGACAGCGGTTGCTTTCGTAAAAAGAAATGACGACAGGTGCCTATTTTATCGGCGTTCCTGTCGTCTGGGTAAGCTTCTTGTAGGCGGTCATGAGCTTCTTCGTGACCTGCCCAGGCTTGCCGTCGCCGATGATGCGGCCGTCGATCTTCGTGATGGGCGCGATCTCTGCCGCGGTCCCCGTGACGAACACCTCATCTGCAGTGTACAGGTCGAAGTAGCCGATGTTCTGGTCCGCTATGGGTATCTTCAGCTTCGGGCAGAGCTCGAACACGCACGCCCGGGTGACGCCGTTCAAGTTCTGGAGCACCGGGGGCGTGAAAACCTTCCCGCCTTTGACGACGAAGATGTTGTCGCCGGAGCCTTCTGCGACGTTCCCGCGGGTGTCGAAGATGATCGCCTCGTCGCCGCCCTTCTCGTTGGCCTCGATCTTGGCGAGGATGTTGTTCAGGTAGTTCAGCGACTTGATGTTGGTGGGCAGCGCCTCGGACGCGTTGCGGCGGGTGCTCACTGAAACAGCAGTCAGGCCCTTGTCGTACAGATCGCCATACATGGCTCCCCAGTATACTGCGATTACGATAACGCTGGCCTTCGGGCACTTGCGGGGGTCGAGTCCCAGGTCACCCACGCCGCGAGTGATGATCGGCCGGATGTAGGCGTCCTTGAGCTTGTTCTTCTTCAGCGTCTCGATGATGACTTTCTTCATCTCTGCCTTGGTCAGGGGCGGCCGCAGCAAGATCGCCTTCGCCCCGTCATACATTCTGTCGATGTGCTCGTCCAGCCGGAATACTCGGCCATTGTAGGCCCGGATGCCCTCGAACACGCCGTCGCCATACAGGAGGCCGTGATCGAAAACGGAAACTTTTGCATCCTTCCGATCGTAGAACTTGCCATCGATGTAAATATAATCGGACATCGTGATACCCACGGAATATCTCCGCTCGCAGATATAAGCGTTATGTTATACCCCTGCACAGCGCATGATGCTTCGTTTCTGCTCTTGTCGTTTCAGCACTAAAACACTAAACGTTTTTATTTTCCACTAAGGTCACGAAAGTCACTAAATCACGAATTCAAAGGCACTAAAGCCACGAACGTCACCAAGCTTAAAACACGAATAAGGTCACGAAGGTCACGAAAACACCAACGCCTGCCTGGTAACTTCGTTGTTGCATAAGAGATTGGGAAGTCACAGTTTTACAAGTCGGTGCGAGCGAGCGCCATCGTTGGTGGTTTAGTGACCTTCGTGACCTTATTCGTGTTTTAAGCTTAGAGGCTTTAGAGACTTTAGTGACCTTGAATTCGTGATTTAGTGACTTTCGAGTTTTAACCGTGATTTTCGTGCCTTTAGTGCTTTTAATGGAAAAATAAAACGTTTAGTGTTTTAGTGCTGAAACGACAAGAGCAGAAACAAAGACCCGGTAAAACAGGAAAACCTTTAAAATAGTGGGTATAATATTAAACCCGAGGGTGGCTGATGAGTGAAGAATCACAGCAGGATAAGGTCGTTACAGAGCAGATGCCGAAGCCCGGCGAGGTACTTATCCTTGGCCTGGAGGCAGTAAGCACTCGCAAGCTGCAGGAGGCCCTGCCGTTCTTCGACTTT
>JAEZKS010000285.1 GCA_023436075.1 Methanobacteriota archaeon | reverse complement strand
GCTGTGGACCGGGGATGAGATCACCTTCGACGGCGACTATTACACTATGCGAAAGGCGAGGCTATACACGGCTCCCCGGAGGGAAATCCCTATATATGTCTCGTCGCTCGTGCCGGAAAGCGCGTTTTTTGCCGGCTACTACGGCGATGGCCTGGTCACCGGGTCTAACACGCCCGAGACAATGAAAGCGATCATCGCCAATTTCGACGCGGGCGCCCGGGAAGCGGGCAAAGACCCGGCGCAGATGCCTAAGCAGGTGGAGTGCTTCGCCGCCTACACAGAAGACGAGGACGCGGCAATAGCAGCGTTTAAGCAGTACTGGGCGGGCACGATGGCTCCGGCCATGTACACCCAGAACCTCTATACGCCAGCCATGTCGGCTGCCAACGGGGCGATAGCCGGGAGAGACACGATCCGGCGGGGAACCTGCATTTCTCGGGACCCGGAGAAGCAGGCGAAGTTCGCGCAGCGGTTCATCGATCTGGGCTTCAACCGCCTCTATGTCCACTTCGCGGGCCCGGACATCATCGGGCTCATCGAAAGTTACGGAAAGGACGTGCTTCCGGTCATCCGGGAGAGGAACCAGCCGCAGGTCGCGGCCGCGGCGTAGGCACGATAGCGAGGAATGCCCGTGCTCGAGCCTGCCCGCAGGTCGGAAATACGCGAAGCGTGGGACATATACAAGAGGCATACCCAGTCCAATAACATCACCAATCAGCTGGTCATCAGGGATGATGATCTGACCTTCGTAACCCTGCAGAACGGAGAGGTCCCGGTCGAAGAGAATTACGGCTACGGCCTATATTACCATGATTGCCGGTACCTGAGCGGGTTCCTCATCAAGCTGATGGACGCGCCCCCGACTCGCATCCTCTCCAGCGACGAGCGTGGGTTCCGGTCGACGCTCGTGGCCACCAACCCGGAGATCGTGGATCGCAAGGGCAAGCTGATCCCGAAAGAGACGATCATGGGCCGACTGGTCGCGACCATCCCCGGAAAACTGCAGCACAGTCAAACCGTCTATAATTTCAACACGTTTGTCGCGAACGTGAACATGACCTACAAATTTGATGCCGACTTCACGGACATGTTCACGATCCGTGGCATCGCCCCGCCGACCAACGGCACGATACTACCGGCAAAATGCGACGGCAAGAGACTGATCTTATCTTATCTGGGGGAGGACGGGCATCTCCGCAACACGATCATTGCTTTTGACCCCGCGCCGACCACGGTGAATGACCGGACCTGTACCTTCGAGCTGACGCTGGAACCGCATGGGTCCCGGACGATCACGGCAGAGATTTCCGTCGAAGACATCCCGCCAGACCAGAAACCGCAGCGGCCTGCGGAAAATTCAGAACGACGAATGAGTCAGATACTGAGGTCATACGTGGCAGCCCTCGAATGCTGCAACAACATACCGACCAGTAATAACATCTTCAACAGCGTGATGGTGCGCTCGCTGTCCGACCTGAACATGATGCGCATGAGCATCGACGGCGACCTGTACCATTCCGCAGGGGTGCCATGGTACGATACGCTGTTCGGCCGGGACAGCATCATCTCCGCGCTCCAGCTGTTGCCGTTCGATGCGACGATCGCGAAAAGCACGCTGCTGGCGAACGCGAAGTTCCAGAGCAGCAAAACGGATGACTGGAGAGACCAGGAGCCCGGCAAAATTCTCCATGAGCTTCGGACGGGCGAGCTCGCTAACCTGGACCGAATCCCTCAGACGCCTTACTATGGCACCGTCGACGCCACGCCCTTGTTCCTGGTCCTCCTGACGGAATACGTTGGTTGGACGGGGGATAGCGGGACGCTCCGGCAACTCGAAAGCAATGTGGACGCGGCACTGAAGTGGATCGACAACTACGCCGACATCGGAAGAAGAGGGTTCACCTCGTACGCGGTCAAGTCCGCCGGCGGCATCTACAACCAGGGCTGGAAGGACTCGTTCGACTCAGTCAGCCACTCGGACGGATCGCTGGCCGAAAAGCCGATAGCGCTGGCCGAGGTGCAAGGCTACGTGTACATGGCCAAAAAGCGCCTGGCCCCGCTGTTCAGGGCGCTGGGCCGGGAGAAGGATGCTGCCAGGCTGGACAAGGAAGCCGAAGGGCTGAAGGAACGGTTCAACCGGCAGTTCTGGATGGAAGACAGGAAATATTTCGCGGAGGCACTGGATGCGAATGGCATCTGCGACGTGATCTCCTCGAACCCGGCACAGTGCCTGTGGACCGGGATCATAGACCAGAAGTACGCGAAATACGTGGTCTCCCGTATCTTCATGAACGACATGTTCACCGAATGGGGCGTACGAACGCTGTCCACGGATGAGCAGCGGTACAACCCGCTCGGCTACCACAACGGCACGGTCTGGCCGCACGACAACGCGATCATAGCTGCGGGCTTGAGAAAATACGGGTTCGTCAACGAGATGTCCCTGCTGTTCACTGGCATGTACGAGGCGGCGAGAACCTTCGAGAACTACCGGCTGCCGGAGTGCTTCGGCGGGCTGCCGCGATCGGAGTACATCATCCCGGTGAAATACCCGGTAGCCTGCAGCCCGCAGGCCTGGTCATCGGGAGCAATACCGCTCATGTTCGTCTCCAGCCTGGGCATCACGCCGGACGCATTGCATAACCGGCTGATCATCAACAGGCCCCACCTGCCGTCGTGGCTGGACAACGTGCAATTCAACAACCTGAAAGTCGGCAACACGCTGACCGACCTGGACTTCAGGCGCGTCGAGAAAGAGACGCTGGTCAACGTGACCAAGAAAAGCGGAGACATCAACGTGCTCATAGAGTACTAGAATACCGGAACTCTGCGGGTTAAATTGAAAGAGACGGGACTCATAACGGACCTATGGAGCGCGCATGATGAAAGTTTCGATGTATACCTTAAGCACCTGTCCATGGTGCCGCAAGACCAAGAAATTTTTTAGCGACAGAAAAATACCGTTCGACTTCGTCGATTACGACCTCGCCGGAGAGGAGATGCAAGATAAGATAGCCAGTGAAATGATGAAGTATACCGGCCATATATCGTTCCCGTTCGTCCGGATCGACGACGTCGTGGTCATCGGCTACAACCCGGAGCGGTATGAGCAGCTTCTCAAATCGGAGAAACAGCAGGCGACGGCCAAATAGGTTGCTACAGGCCTGACGTCCGGTACCACTGGCAGCTACAGCTACATATCTGGCAGATATGGGCGGGCACAGGTCAGCCAGGCTCGATACCTGTCGCGCCAGTCCATCGAAGGTCGCCTCGCGGTCGTCGATTTTTACGTCACAGGGGACAGACGAATCGTATAAATTTTAAATCGAGTTTTATAATCAGCCCGTTTTCCATCTCAGGGAGATATCGATATGGGAATACAACAGATAAAGCGCACGCTGGCTATATTCATGCTTTTCCTGGCCTGTGCTTCACTGGTATTAATAGCAATGCCCTCCGGGACATCTGCGCAACTGGCGCGACAGTCTGGCCAGCGGCAGCAGTCAGAACAGGAGGCCGGCAAGCCTGGCCTGCCCTACTGGCACGTCTGGACCGACGAGGGCGGAGTGAGCCACCAGGACCGCTGCGAGCTGACCGGCTTCAAGTACGAGAGCATATCGAGCGGAGCGGCACCGTCCTGGATCGACCGGCTTGACACGAAGAGCACTAACGTGATCATCCTGTACCTGCCCGTGGGGTGGGTAGGCGAATGGCACGAGAACCCGAAGCCGCAATGGATCGTGCCGCTCTCCGGACGCTGGTTCGTGGAAACCATGGATGGCAAGCGTGTGGAGATGGGGCCTGGTGAGCTGTCATTCGGCAACGACCAGAACACGAAGCCTGATGCCCGGGGATGCAGGGGCCACCGCTCGGGAACCGTGGGCGATCAGCCCTGCGTGACGATGCTGGTGCAGGTAGATCAGAGTCCGGTCAACAGCAAGCCATGCCAGCTCAAATAGGACAGCTTTCAACTTAACCGACCGGAGCCCGGTAAAATCGCACAGCCGAAGGCGTTCCAGACAGCAGGGGCAACGTGCACGGATCTGACCGCCTACGGCGTGCCTGCCGCTGAAATTTGCAGTCAGACTTTTACGAAACACTATGGTAATTCCTATCCGGGGGAGAACAGCGCGAAAACGTGCGGTTGAGACGAATTCCGGCTCAGGCAGATGGCCGGCATTCGCTCTCATCAGCGCACTGAGACGACCTATGCCAGGCCGATCTCATGGGCAGTATCCATGGATTTACCGGCAAAAGGAGACGGCTTATACTACACAGCTTATAGTACGCAGGATGTGCAAGCATGGTAACGATAGGATGGCAAGGAGGCCCGGAGCAGTATGATCCGCTCGAGCTACTCGACCAGGCGATCGCCGCAGAGGCAGCGGGCTTCGAGACGATACTGATAGACGACCACTTTCACCCATGGGACCCGTCCGGACAGTCATGCTATACATGGTCGTGGCTGGGCGCGGCGGCGGCGCGGCTGAACGGCATCGAGATCGGCACGGGCGTCACGTGCCCGATATTACGATACAACCCGGCGATCATAGCCCAGGCGGCGGCGACCATCGACCGGATGAGCCCAGGACCGGTGTACCTTGGCGTGGGCACTGGCGAGGCACTGAACGAATATCCGGCATCGGGACAATGGCCTGATTACAATGTGAGACAGGAGATGTTGCGCGAAGCAATCGACCTGATCCGCTTGCTGTGGACTGGCTCTGAGGTCACGTTCGACGGCGATTACTTCACCGTGAAGAAGGCGAGGCTGTATACGCCTCCGCGGAGGAAGATACCGATCTACATATCGTCGCTCGTTCCCGAAAGCGCATCTTTCGCCGGACGGCATGGCGACGGCCTGATAACCACCTCCGGCGCCCCTGACGCGATGCGCCGGATCATCGCCAACTTCGGTGACAGTGCCCGATCGGAAGGAAAAGACCCTGCAAACATGCCCAAAATGGTGCTGTATAACGCGGCGTTTACCGACGACGCGGACGCCGCAGTAAAGGTACACAAGAAATACTGGGCGAGCACAGTCCTTCGCGCGATGTACCTGCAAAATATCTACACTCCGGAGATGTCCGCCACGAACGGCGCCATGGTCGGGGACGATACGATCAGGAACGGCATGTGCATCTCCACAGACCCGGAGGAGCACGCACGGTTCGCACAGCGCTATATCGACGCGGGCTTCAACCGCCTGTACGTACATTCGTCCGGCCCTGACCAGTATGAGTTCATCAAAAGGTACGGGCATGACGTGATCCCGATCATACGAGAGAGAAAACCCGAAGCTGCACCTGCCTGCGGGGTTGCATGACCGTACCACTGGCCATGCCAGGACACAAGATCATGAAAGCAGACGAACACAGGAGCCTTTGACAATGGCCCGCGAAAAATATCACAGGCCTGAACCTTCAATCACATCAGGCGCATCGGTCAGCACGATTCAGGCGCCAAAGGGAAGCGATACGACCGCTGACATACTGGTAAACCGGCTGATCGCATGGGGCGTGGACACGATCTTCGGGCTGGTCGGCGACGGCATAGGCCCAGTGATCGAATCGCTCAGGAAACGACAGGACAGCATACAGTTCGTTACCGTCCGGCATGAAGAGGCTGCCGCATTCATGGCCAGTGGCCTCTCCAAATATACCGGAAGGCTCGGCGCATGCATCGCCACCACCGGGCCCGGGGCCATTCATCTGCTGAACGGACTCTACGATGCGGCATATGACGGCGCCTCAGTCATCGCGATCACAGGCACGACTTACTCGAACCGCATAGGGACGTTTTACCAGCAGGAAGTCAACACCGAAACGCTGGTCAAAGACATCGCGACCTATAACGTCATGGTCACCGGCCCCAGACATGCTCTGACAGTCGTCGATACCGCCTGTCGCTCTGCACTGGCTGCCCCAGGACTGGCGCATCTGACCATTCCGATCGATGTGCAGAGGAAGCCACTCTCGGCAGACGCGTTTTCGCCGCCTGCTGAAGAGAAACGAGGGGCGGGCTCGTGGACCCCGCCCGTCGACGTGCCGTCGGCAGACCAGCTCAATGCCGCTGCAGCACTGCTCAATGCGGGCACTCGTACGATGATACTGGCAGGACGAGGCGCGCTGGGAGCTCAATCCGAGGTGGAGCAGGTTGCAGACAGGCTCGGCGCACCGGTGGCAAAGGCACTGCTCGGCCGAACCGTGATAGCCGACAGCTCGCCATTCACAACGGGCAGCGTCGGCCACCTGGGCACGTTGCCCTCAAAACAGATGGCCGAGGAATGTGATACCATCCTTATTCTGGGCAGCACCATGCCATATCAGGAATTCTACCCTGAGCCAGGCCAGGCACGCTGCGTGCAAGTCGATCGGAACCCGCGGCGTATCGGCCTTCGCTATGCAGCCGAGGTTGGCCTGGCCGGCGACGTGAAAGGGACGCTGGCCGCGCTGCTGCCCCGCCTGCGACGACAGGAAGATCGCAGCTTTCTGGAGACCGCACAGAAACGCATGCGCCGGTGGCGCGAGATCATGAGAGATCAGGGAAATGATCGCAGCATGCCGCTCAAGTCCCAGTTCGTCCTCGCCAGGCTCAGCCCGCTGCTGGACGACGATGCCATGATCTCCATCGACTGTGGCTGCCACACCGTGTTCGCAGCCCGGCAGCTCGAGTTCCGGGGACGACAACAACTGGCCATCGCCGGCAACATGGCTACTATGGCGCCCGGACTGCCATACGCTGTTGCCGCACAGCTTGCATATCCATGGAGACAGTCCGTGGCACTGACGGGAGACGGCGGCTTCACCATGCTCATGGGAGAAATGGCCACCGCCGTCCGGTATGATCTGCCGATCAAGGTCTTCGTGTTCAAAAACAACGGCCTGGAAATGGTCCGCTTCGAGCAGGAAGGCGCGGGAAACCCGTCTTACGGCGTGGAGCTGCAGCCCATCGATTTCGCCGGATACGCAGTGGCCTGCGGCGCAGAAGGTTACCGATGTGTCACCCCGGACGAGGTGGAGCCGACGCTAAAGAAAGCTCTGGCATCTAAAAGACCGACGCTGGTCGAGCTCACCGTGGACCCCGACGAGCTGCCGATGGAACCAGAGCAGTTCAGGGAAGCAATGAAGGAATAAGCGTAAGATGCCAGATCATTGAAAACGCTTTTCAACTAAAATGCCGAAAAAACGGGATTTGTTTTTCTCCCCGCTATGTCCATGATGATTTGAGGGATACTATGGCGACGATGCAGGCGGAGCAGCCGAAAAAGCCGGCGGCGACGATGAAAGCGATACGGTTCCATGCGTTCGGCGGGCCGGAAGTGCTGGTCGAGGAAGACGTGCCGAAGCCTGAGGCAGGAGAGGGCCAGGCACTTGTTCATATTCGCGCGGCGGGCGTGAACCCCGTCGACTGGAAGGTCCGTGAAGGTCAGGGCTACAGAGACCGATCGACCGGAGACATGCTGCCAATGATCTCCGGAGTGGACATGGCGGGGATCGTCGAGGCCGTCGGGGATGGCGTTACCGGCCTCAAGCCCGACGACGCCGTCTACGCCTATCTGGGCGTCCGGCGCGACGGCACGTACGCTCAGTATGTGGCGGCTGATGCGCAAGCCCTGGCGCCCAAGCCCCAGACGGCCGACTTCGTCACGGCGGCGGCGCTGCCGCTCGTTTCGCTTGTCGGATGGCAGACACTCTTCGATACTGCCCATCTTGAGCCCGGCCAGACCGTGCTCATTCATGGCGCGGCCGGTGGCGTGGGCCATATGGCAGTACAGCTCGCGAAATGGAAAGGCGCGAAGGTGATCGGCACGGCATCGGCCCGGAACGCGGACTTCCTGCGGAGCCTTGAGATCGACGAGGTGATCGACTACCACAAGGACCGGTTCGAGGAGAAGGCCCACAACGTCGACGTAGTGCTCGACACTATCGCCGGCGACACGCAGCGACGCTCGTACCAGGTGCTGAAGAAAGGAGGCATCATAGTGTCCACCCTCGGCATCGAGGACCCGGGAATGGCTGAGAAGTACGGCGTCAGGGCGACGGGATTCATGGCCCGGCCGGATGGCGGAGAGCTGAGCCAGATCGCCGAGCTGGTCGACCGGGGAAAGCTGAAGCCGGCAGTCACGGAAGTGATGCAGATGAAAGACGCGGCTAAAGCGCAGGCGCTGAGTGAAACCGGGCACGTGCGCGGGAAGATCGTCCTGAAGGCAAGCGACTACGTGATAACGCAGGATAAGAAAAAGTTCGGAAAAGGTGGAAAAGGGAAGCTGAAACTGGACATGGACATGGGGCCGCCTGAGTGATGAAAATGGGCGGCCGCATCGCGCGTCACGTTGCCGGAGCTGATGCGAGCAGCCGATAGTCCATGCATGGGGCAGTCACGTAGCAGCAGGCAGCAATACGATGAACTTCACTCCCCTCGTGGAATCGCCATGTACGCGATCCTCAACGCGTACCTGCCCCGCGAAGTCCTCGACGAGCGTCTTCACCAGGTACAGCCCCAGCGCGTGGCCCGATGACTTCATGCCAGCTCTATCTAATCGCCGGAACAACTGTCCCTTCATCTCGTCCGGTATCCCGGGCCCGTCGTCGGCGACAGAGACCTCGTAATACTTCTGGCCATTTTCGATGACCGAGTCGACGGTAATCCAGACATTGACCGATCCTTGCGAGTGCTTGACCGAGTTCCCGATCAGGTTAGTGAAGACCTCCTTCAGCAGCCGGTTTGCCTGCACGTAACACCCGGAGACTGGCTCATAGACGATTTTGGCTTCCCGACCCGGAACTTTCGGGTAGTCCCCGATCGCCTCACGGATAATTTCACTGAGGTCGATCGTCTCGAAGCGCATTTGCTCAGTCTTCACCTGCTGGAGCGTCTTGACGTTGTGGATGAGCGCGGTCTGCTGGTACATGGTGTCCAGGGACTTTGCTAAAAAATCGAGGACTTTGCAGCCTTCCGGATTTTCCCGCTGCAATTGATCGATAGCGACCTCCATGTATCCGATAGCCACCTGGTGGAGGTTGTTGATGTCATGAGCCATGAGGTCAAGGTACATGTTTGCTATCGACTTTTCCCTTTTTAGCGCTTCTTCACTCTGCTTCACCAGGGATATGTCAGAGGCCAGCGTGACCGCTCCCTTGTAACTTCCTTGAGGGGCTATGAGAGGAGTGGCAGCAAGGGCCACCCAGATAAAGCTGGAGTCCTTTTTCCGGAGCTTCACTGTATATGTCTCCGTCACACCCTTGTGCCTGCGGTCAAGCGCCTTACGGACGATGTCTGCATCTTCATCGGCCACGATATCATACATGCTGTGACACAAGAGCTCGTCCTTCGAATAGCCGAGCATGCTCAGGAGCTTCGGATTGGCGAAGACAATGACGTCGGTCGAGTCAAGCACCCAGATGCCCTCCTCTGCCACATCGACAATAAGACGGTAAACATCCACTCCACTGAACTGGTACTCCTTACACCATTCGGACATGACAACGCCGGGTTACGGCTGCACCCCCGATTATATTATATAGCGCATATTATATTAATATATTAAACGTCATTTACGCAGTGCAAATGTCTCATGATATCCTCGTGTCGTCACGCGTCGTAGCAGTCGGGGAAATTACAGCAAAACATTAAATCGGCCCATGTTGACAGGACGTGTGGAACCGAAAGGGAAATTGGACGATAATAAACGACAAACAAAAGAGAGGAAAAAGAACCTGAGGCTTTAACAAGAAAGCCCCCGGCCATTACACCTTATCCAGGACTTTTACTCGATCGATTTCGGCCATCCTTATACCCTTCGATGAACCGTTTGTATGCTACATAGATTAGCATCATAAATGCTGTCGTCTGGAAGAGGACAGAGGTGTAAAATGACCCCTGGGCGAGTTCCTGCCTATTAGGCATTCCGCTCACAGCAAAATTAAACAGGATTGAAGCGACGAAGGGCGCGAACAATAAAATGACGGCGATTACGAAAATCGCATGGACATAGTCTTTTTCAGGCATTCGATATTCACCTTCGGCCAGTTTCCATATTATGGCCGTTTCATTAATACAGTGATTGTACGGTTATTGTATTATATCTATCTTATGGCCGTTTCATTAATACAGTGATTGTACGGTTATTGTATTATATCTATCTGACCATGACACAGATCAATAGGTCGATACCTGGCGATCGACCTTAGAACCGTGGCTATATAGAAATATATATCGCGAATGATCGCTTAGCTTGAGGTATGTTTTGTCCGATGTGCGGATTAAATCTACCACCAGAGGTAAAGTTTTGTCCGGAATGCGGCACGAACATTAAAGATTACAATTCAAAGCTCGAACGTGAAAATCCTGGCAGTACAGAAAAAAGAGCAGTAAGGCGTTCGTATAAACGATGGGGAATTCATATAAATGAACCCTTATCGCCGTTACCGGATGGCGCATACGATGTGCCTCCGAAAAATGCTGACTATCCTGATAGAAATGTAAAGCTGCAAGGCACGCCGGCATATAATGTGCCAGCGATAATTATAGGGACTATCATGTTATTAATTGGCCTTTATTTTACCTATGGCTGCCTTAACGTAAGTCCTTTGATTCAACAGGCTATTTTTTCAGCCATAATCAGCATAGGCGTGACTGTTTTAGGAATCATGATACTGATATTATTTTACAAAAATGTCGATTAATTTTAGTTCCCCTGCATTTTTAGGACTGACATATGAGAGTCTCTGTTGATATCAATAGACACTTGCCCTTTCTCAGTCATGCGTCGGGAAACTAGAGCGCAGTTTAAAGGCCGCAGCGGGCGCAGCGGACGCG
>JAEZKS010000280.1 GCA_023436075.1 Methanobacteriota archaeon | reverse complement strand
GACCTCTGTGTTGAAGCTCGGAGCCCTCTCGAAACCTTGAGCCCTCAAAGCTCGTTATTCACCCAGCGTTCTGCGAACTGCAGCGTCTGCTCCAGCCAGTAGTCGATGACGTACTCGATCTTCGCCGGCGCGGCCTCGCCGTAGATGGTGGCCGCCTTGATCTGCGGCTTATCCAGCGGCGATCCGATCCGACTCACAAGAAAGACGTAAGCGTCCTCGATGCCGTCGAGCTTCGCGATGTCGGCGGCTGCGAAGTTCGCGATGATGTTATAGATCTTGCCCACATGGTTCACCGGGTTCTTACCGGCATGCGCCTCCATGGTCATAGGTCGGCCGGGCGTGATCAGCCCGTTAGCCCGGTTGCCCCGGCCGGTCTCGCCGTCGTCGCCCATCTCCGCTGATGTGCCGGTGACCGTCAGGTAAATGTCATCGCCGTGATCCGCGGCATTCACCGCAACCGAGACATCGCCCCATTTTGCCGAGACGTGAGCGACGACCTTCGCGGCGATCTCCGCCTTGATGTCAGCGTACTCATCCATGTTCTTCGCGTATTTCGACACGATCGCGTCGGCTACGGTGAACTGCGCACGATCGCCCATGCGTATGCCCATGATCTTGGAGTCCTCGCCCGCGCCGCGCACGGTGTGCACGAGCCGGTCGATCTCGAACACGTCACTCTCCAGGTGGCTGAACGGCGCATAGCCGACGCCCATGGACGTGTCGTTGGCACCTGCGCTTTTCACGAGGCTACGCAGTTCCGCAGAGCCGCTGCCGAGGCGAGGCTCGACGACAAAGTGATCGTCGAGCATCTTCATCTCGTTCCTCAGGAGCTCTGAGGCACATCGCTTCGCGATCTCCTGCGTGGGTATTTTAACCCCCTCAAGCTCATCAGTCGCCCGTCCGCCGATCACGATGCTGATCGGCCGCACGATCTCGCCTCCGCCGAACTCTGGCCTCGACTTGCCGCCGATAAGGAGGACCTTGTCCACGTTGTGGTGAAGGATCGTGCCGAAATGATCCAGATAGTACCTGGATAAGCCCCGTGAGATAGCGTCAGATATGCCATCGCACAGGCTATCCGGGTGCCCGGGCCCTTTTCTCTCGACGATCTCGAATGGTTCGTCCTTATAAGCCGTGCCAGCGTGCCGGATGATCACGGTAAGACCTCATATGGGATATTGTAAAAGATGTAAAATAATCTATCCCGGTCTGCGGGCGTTAAAACGTAGTGCCCGTGAGCGGCTTCGCGCACGAGTGAGTGGCCATGGTCGATTATAACTCATTGAGCAAATCCCTTAGCTCTGCTACAGATATCCCGGTATGTTCCGATATTAATTTTAGCATGGCATTGAGAGTGCCAGCGGGAATAGTTCCGGTACATCTCGCGAAGGTAAGATTACCGTCTCCACCGATGTGATTTTGATAATGGTAACGATGATGGCTCCCCCTTCCCGAACGTTCGCGCTTATAGCCAAGTCGCATTATAAAACGCTGGAAGTTACGGCTTTTAATGGCAGGAAGCTTCGACATCGCGGCCTCGCTCCGCCTCGATGTCCGAGAAGTCTACGGGGATAATCCTGATCTCAACCTCTCTGTAAGAGGTTATGTCAAAGTGACATTCGACTGCATCTCTTATTTTTTTAACCAGTTCGTCATATGTCCGTGCAAAGGTGAAGATACCATGGTTTACTCCGTTTGCACAGAGCCTGCCGCTATCCGGGTCGCGAAATACCTGAAACGTCACTTCTTTCTTGCGGGACATAAGCTGATTAAAGATCAATCTTTCGACCATAAATACACTTCTACGGGCAATCAAGTGTTAATAACTAATTTACTTAATTGTGTAAATAACTTTCGATTTAGGCGATTTTATTGAGTATTAAATAGTCGTTACCGAAAAACTGTGACAAACTTCGCAATGTCTGCTGGCGTTAATATGAGAGATCGCCCGGTCACGCGCGCGCACGCGAGACGACCGCCAAGCTTTTGAGATCTATCGCTCCAGTCTTCTCACAAAAAATGCCTTTATTCAAGGCAAAAAAGAGCCTATTCCTTTGGCACCGGCACGAGCAGCCTGACCGCGTCAAACCCGTCCACTTCGGGCACGTTCGACTCGATCCACTGTGATAGCGACTGTTTCTTCATCTTCGCCTTGTCCTGTATCTGCTTTTTAATGGACTCGACGTCGCCGTGGGTCAGGCCGAAGTAGTCGCAGAATGTGGACGTGGTGGTCAGCTTGAACGAGCGGCCTTCCTTCGCCTTCTCGATCAGCCCGCGCTCCAGCAAAACGGCCACGTGATCGTAGGCCTTGTCGCCTCTGACGTTGACCAGCTCGTTCTGGAAGATCGGCTGGTAGTAGGCAATGACAGATAGTGTCCGCAGCACAGGGGCGGTCAGTTCCTTTGGCGAAACGGACATGACCTTGCTCGCGTACTCCGGTCGCAGTTGCATGACGTATTTCCCTTCGAGGCGCACGATCTCAAGAGGAGAACTACGGGCGCGGTATTCGTCGATCAGTTGATCGACCAGATCGGACACGAAGACGGCGCTACGGTTCAGCATGACCTTCAGTTGTGCATCCGATACCGGCCCGCCTGCTGCGAACAGCGCAGCCTCGATCAGCTCCTTCTCATGCAATCTTCTCGCCCCTCCTGATGAATATTTCCTCAAAAAGGACTTCCTGGGTGATCTTCACATACTTTCTGTTGGCCAGGAATAGCAGCGGCAGGTAGACGTCGATGATGCCGTGGGGCGTCTGCTCTTTTATCAGCTCGTTCATGACGACGAACTCCCGGTAGCCGAACTCGATGTCGAGCACCTTGATCATCTCCACGATGCTGCGCTCGATGTCCTCCTCATGGGCGATGCCCAGCACCTCTTCTAGCGTCTTGCGCGGAGGGCGCTCTACCTTCATGGGCTTGCGCAGCGCCTGTACGTCCTTGGTGGCGACTGCACGCTGAAGCTCATCGATCAGCTCCTGCAGCGTCACAGGCCGGGAGGCCGTGTGCCGTAGCCGGGGCTCGAGCACGGGGAAGTCCTCCGCCTCGACATCGCTCCATTCGGGCGGCTCATCCACATATTCATCCTCAGGCGGGGTAACGTTGACGAGAATGTCCGATTTCATCCGCAACAAAATGGACGCATACAGCAGCGTCCTTGCCGAGACACGGATGTCGATCTTCTCTCGCTCCTCGATCTTGCGCAGAAATTTGTCGGTGACGTCGATGATATCGATGTTCCAGGGATCGATCTCGCCAGAGCGGGCCATCTCCAGCAGGATATCGATGGACTCCTCCTGCGGCGGAGCCTGCACATCAGTTTCCGTAGAGCCTCACCCCCGTGATGCTCGAGATGTTATTCTCCTGCATGGCGATGCCGATGGTCCGGTTCGCCGACTCGATCATAGGCTTCCGGAGGGAGACGACGATGAACTGGGCGTTGCCCGAAAGGGACTTGATCATCCGCGCGACCCGTTCCGCGTTTGCGCCGTCCAGGAACATGTCGACCTCGTCGAATGCGTAGAACGGTGCCGGGCGGTGGCGCTGAATGGAGAAGATGAACGCGAGCGCGGTCAGGGACTTTTCGCCTCCCGACATGGCTTCCATCCGCTGTAGCGCCTTTCCGTGAGGCTGTGCACGGATGGTCAGGCCGCCTGCGAACGGGTCCTCGGGGTTCTCGAGCACCAGCTCGCCCATGCCGTCGGACAGATCGTGGAAAATGACCTTGAAGTTCTCGTTGATCGAGTTGTAGGCGTTCATGAAGGTCTCCTTCTTCATGGCCTTATAGTGCTCGATCTTGTCCAGCAGGTCCTGCCGCTCCCTGGTGAGCGTATCCCGCTTCTCAGTCATCTCCTTCAGACGGGCGTCGACTGCATCGTACTCGGTGATCGCCAGCATGTTCACCGGCTCGAGCTCGTGCATCTTGCGCTCCAGCACGGCGATGCTGGACCTGACCTTGTCGATAGGAGGCACATCGTCGGACGGGACGATGCCACGCTCGGCGATGGTCTGCTCCATGGTCTTGATCTTCTCGATGCTCTCGTCCCGGGCGATCTCCATGGTGTTCAACAGGCCGGTGATCCGCTCCAGCGAGCGCCGGGCGTCGTAGAGGTCGTGGTCCGCCTTCGACAGCGCATCGGACATCTCGTCCCGCTGCTGCTTCATGCCGAGCAGCTCCACGTCGATCTCCTTCTCCCGCTTGCCCAGCTCTGCCATCCGCTCCTGATGGGCTTTGATCTGGGCCTCGTTCTGCGTGATCTTATCGCGCAGACCTGCTACTGCCTGATCGATCTCATCCAGCCGGCGCTTGCTGTCGGCGATCCGGTTCTCGATGAAGCCCTGCTCCATCTTCGTCTGTGCGACGGCGGCGTCCGCGTCGCGCAGCCGCCCGTCCAGGCGGTTCATCTCCTGCTCGATGCGGGTGACCTCCTCAGTCAGCTTCGGGATCTCGGAGCCCTTCAGCTCGTTCTCGAGCTTGCCTGCCTCGGCGGACAGCGAGGCGATCTCGGCGTCGGCCTTCGCGATTGCGTCCTCAGACTGGACCATCTGGTCCCGCAGGCCGCGGCGCTCGTCCCGCAGCGCGATGATCGCCGCTTCCTTCTCCTTCGCCGTATGCTCCAGGCGGACTACCCGTCCCTTCAACTCGTCCCTGCGAGCCGAAAGCTTGGCTACCTGGGACTCCAGCTCGGATCGGTCCTTCTTCAAGGAGTAGAGGTGGCCGTCGACCGAGTCCACCTTCGCCACGGCCTGGTCGCGCTCGCTCTCCGCGACGGTGATCTGCTCCGCCAGCGCCCGGATCTTCTCCTCCTCGGAGGCCTTGAACTTCAGCTTCGACTTGTTGCGGAAGCCGCCGGTCATGGCGCCGCTCTTCTCCAGGAGATCGCCGTCCAGCGTGACCATGCGGACGGTGCCGATCATCTTGCGGGCGATCTCGAGGTCTTCGACGACCACGGTGTCGCCGAACACGTACCAGAACGCGTTCTCGTACTTCGGATCGTAGTCGATGAGATCGATGGCATAGCCGACGATGCCCGGCCCGCGGGCCGGCTTCAGCGACGGCTTCTGCCGCATCTTGTTCAGCGGCAGGAACGTCGCCGTACCCTTGCGCTGGTCCTTGAGGTAGTAAATGCAGCGGGATGCGTCCTCATCGTTGTCCACCACGATGTTCTGGAGCCGGTTGCCCGCACAGACCTCCAGTGCCATGGCGTAGCGGTCGTCGACCTTGCCCAGTTCGGCGATCGTGCCGTAGATGCCCGGCAGCTCGCGGCTGCCCCGGGCGCCGAGAATGGTCTCGACGGCCTGGCTGTAGCCCTCGGACTCCTCGTACGCCTTCACCCGGCCCTCGGCGCGGGCGTATTCTTCCTGCAGCTTGCGCAGCTTCGACTCGACGGCCAACTGATCCTGTTTCGCCCGTGCCCGCGCGCTCTCCATGTCGGCGATGTCGCCCGTCAGCACGGCTGCGCGCTTCTGGAGCTCTTTGATGTCGCCATCGATGTGGCCTTCCTCGACGCGGGCGCTCTCCATCTCGCTCTTGCCGGAGGCGATGGCCGCTTCGGCGTCCATTTCCTCGTCCTGCTTGCGCCGGGCGGCGTCCAGGATACGGTCCTTCTCCCGGAGGGTCTCGTTGCGCCCGTTGCGGGCGGCCTCGAGCGCGTTCTTCAGCTCGGTCACGCGGTTGCGGACACCTTCGTACTTGGTGTCGATGGCCGAGATCTTGCCCTGCACCTCGGCCAGCGCGGCCTGCTGGAAGCCCCGCTCGTTGTTCAGGCTGATCTTGCGCCTGTCTTGCTCCGCGATCTTTGCGTTGAGGCCGTGGATCTGCCCCCGTGCCGTCTCCATTTCCAGGAACAGTTTCTGCTTCTCCCGCTCCCGGCTGCCGATCTCCGATTTAGAGAACTCGTTGATGTCGCCACAGGACTTGATGCCGGCCTTCGCCGCCTCGATCTCCCGGCGGATGCGGATCTGCTCGCCCTCGCCCTTCTGGGTGATGACCTCGCTCAGCGCCTTGATGCCGGCCTTGAGCTTCTCCACGGCGGCCGCCTTCGCCTCCACCTCGGCGACGATGGCCTCGCGCTTCCCCGTCTTTTCCTTGAGGTCCTCCAGGATGGCCTCGAGCTGCTGCTTGGCGTCTTTCAGCTCGGAGAGCAGCAGGAACCCTTCGTTCTTGATCTTCTCGTCGCGGTATGACTGGTAGAGCATGGCCTGGTCGCGCTCGGCCTTCAGCTGGGCCAGCCGCGTCTCGACCTCGGCCAGGATGATGTTGACCCGCTCGATGCGCTCGCGGACGACGTCCAGCTCCGACAACGCCTTATCGGTCTTCTCGTCGAACTCCGCAGTGCCAGCGATCTCGTCGATGATCTTGCGGCGCTCCCCGTCGCTCATGCTGATGATGCGGGTGACGTCACCTTGCATGACCACGTTATAGGCATCCGGAGAGATTTTTGCCTTCCCCAGTTGCTCGTGGATGTCGTTGAGCGAGCAGGGCTTATCATTGAAATAGTAATAGCTGTAATAGCCGCTGTCGCTGGACTTGATCCGGCGCGTGACCGTAATTTCGTCCTGGTCAACCGGCAGCTCGCGGTCCTTGTTATCGAAGCGGATGGTCACCTCGGCGGTGCCGGGGCCTTTGCCGTCGACGCTGTAGATGAGATCGGTCAGTTTCTCCGCGCGCATGGTCCGGCTGCTCGACAGGCCGAGACAGAAGAGTATGCTGTCTATGATGTTGCTTTTGCCCGAGCCGTTCGGGCCCGAGATCGTGGTGAAGTCATCGTAGAAAGGCACCTTGACCTTCCGCGCGAACGACTTGAAGTTCGACAACTCGATCTCTTTGATATACATGACCCACTCTCAAAAGTGCTCACGTGTTTTTGCTCATCCGGAAGAAACGCAGCGCGTCCTTGTCTCCGGGTTTCTCTTCCGGTAGCGACGCGGCCACTCCCGGCTCGTAGATGTCCGGTGCCATCGGCTCGCTTTTCCCATCCAGCATGAGGTCGGGATCCGCCATGTCCTCGCACTCGCCATCCT
>JAEZKS010000276.1 GCA_023436075.1 Methanobacteriota archaeon | reverse complement strand
GACCTCTGTGTTGAAGCTCGGTGTCCTCGTGTAACCTCTGGAGCCTCAAGTAGGCAGAAGGCTTTTATTGCAATGTCTATCATAAAACAGCTTATTATGCCACGCACCGCCATCATCGGGGGCAGCGGTTTCTACTCCGTCCCCGGCTGCACGCTGATCGAGAAGAAGCCGGTATCGACGAAGTACGGCGAAGTCACGCTATTCATCTATAAAAACAAGAGTGGCATGGAGTTCGCCTTCCTTCCCCGGCACGGCGAGGGCCACACGTGCCCGCCACACATGGTCAACTACCGGGCCAACATCATGGCGCTGAAGCAGATCGGCGTCGAGAGCATCATCGCCGTCGCCAGCGTCGGGAGCCTGCGGGCACACATTCGGCCTGGCGATTTCGTGCTCCTCGACCAGTTCATCGACTTCACCAAAAGCAGGCCGTCGACATTCTTCGACGGAAGCGAGGTCGTCCATGTCGACGTGACCGAGCCGTTCTGCGAGAGCTTGAGAACGTGCGTCCTCGCAGCGAAGCCGGCAGGCCAGAAGGTCCACGAGCGGGGCACGTACGTATGCGCCGAGGGACCCAGGTTCGAGACCGCGGCGGAGATCAAGGCATATTCGGCCATGGGTGGAGATGTGGTGGGCATGACTATGGTGCCCGAAGTCGTGCTGGCCCGGGAACTAGGCATGTGCTACGCGGGCATCGCCGCCGTGACGAACTATGCGGCAGGCATCTCAAAGAAAGTCTCGCACGAGGAAGTGCTCGAGGCTATGAAGAAAATCCAGGGTGTGCTGGTCAATTACGTGGTCGACTGCCTCGCGCATGTGCCGGCAGAGAGAAAATGCGCTTGTTGTGTCGTTCCAGAGCCGCTGAACAAATAAAAATACGAGATGAAAACAGGACGGGCAACCGTTACTGACCCTGTCACTGGAATTTGCACGTGCGTGACTGCGGCGATGGTTGTTCTTGTCTCGGCGATGGTTGTTCTTGTTAACGGCCGCCCTTCGCATCTCTATTTGTAGAAGAAGTCCTGCGGGACAGGCCTCTCAGGCCGCTTTCTTTTGCCCAGGACTTCCCAGGCGAGCAAGACGATCGCCAGCGGGGCGCAGATGATGAATATGATTAGCCAGAAGAGAAAGTCATCTTCTAAGATTGAATTAGCCATATAATTACAATTAACAATCAAAGCATTAATAAATGTTTTGTCGGCAAACGTTAATCGAAAACGATCGTATCCACAGGTTTGCCCGAGCGCGAGCGGCCTCGCGCGCACGCAAGACGACCGGTGGGCTGTCACAATTTACTGCCCTGTATCCTCGTGGAAAACGCCTTAACCCCTGTGTTATTTCATGTCAGGGATCTGGCTGTCGGTGGTGACCCGGTCGATGGCCAGCATTATGCCATATATGATCGCCTGTGGCCTGGGCGGACAGCCGGGGATGTACACGTCCACTGGCAGCACGGCGTCCACGCCATTCTGCACGGGGTATGCGCCCCGGAATATGCCTCCGCTGATCGCACATGCGCCCATGGCGATGACCATTTTTGGTGCGGGCGTAGCCTTGTACGTCTGGAGCAGCGCGTGCTCCATGTTCCGGGTTACCGGGCCAGTGACCAGCAGCGCGTCGGCATGCCGTGGCGAGGCCACGACGTGAAGGCCGAAGCGCTCGATGTCATAAATGGCATTGCTCAGCGCGTTAACCTCGACCTCGCACCCGTTGCATGAGCCTGCATCTACCTCTCGGATTGCCAGCGAGCGGCCGAACGCCTTATCGATCTTCCGCTTCAGCTCGTTGCCGAGTTCGTCCAGTTCCTTCTCCGGCTCACGGCGCCACGCCAGCCGATATTCCCCGGTCATGCGGATCGCAGGACAGGCGTCGGCACAGGCGGCGCAGAAGATGCAGCGGCCCATGTCGATGCCGTTGAACTGGCCGATGGCGCCCGTGGGGCAAATGTCCCTGCACTTGCCGCAGCGTCTGCATTTGGTTTCGTCCACGACCGGCTTGCCCATGAACCGCTCAGCGGGCTTGAACGGGGCGTTCGGCCAGCCGGTCGTAACCACGCCTTTTTTGAGGATGCCGGATTTCAGTACGTCGAACATGCGATCATCACCTACAGGTCATTGCCCGAGTAGGACAGGTTGAAGCTTTTGTTCACCAGTGGGAAGTCGGGCACGATATTCCCGGGCACGGCGACTTCCAGCGCCAGCCAGTTGCAGAACGACGGGTCCCGGACCTTGTGGCGGCTCGGCCTTCCTTCCCCTGTCAGTATCCAGTGGACAAGCTCGCCCCTCGGGGATTCGACCAGGCTCATCCCTGTTTTGCCTGCCGGGACTTCACCGGGTAGCGTGAATACGTCGCCTCCAGGAAGGCTGTCCAGCGCCTGCTCGATGATGCTCATGGCGTCGTACGTCTCGAAGATCTTCACTTTCATCCGGGCGTTCACGTCGCCCTCCTTGAGCGTGTGCACCTTGAAATGAAGTCGACCGTAGGCCGCATACGGGTGGTCCCTTCGAACGTCGCGGTCGATGCCGCTCGCCCTGGCTCCCGGCCCGACCACGTTCAGGCTCTTCGCAGCTTCGGCAGACAGTACGCCCGTTGTCTCGGTCCGGTCCAGCAGCGACGGCTGCATGGAGACCAGGCTGACGAAATCGTTCAGGTCCAGCTTCACCTTGATCAGCGCCGTGCGGAGCTTTGCCGCATCGTCTTTAGTGATGTCCCTGCGGACGCCGCCGACACGGTTGATCGACCGTAGCAGCCGGCTGCCACAGATTTCTTCGTTCAGCTGCAGCATGCGCTCTCTCATGATGTAGGCATGCTGAGCGCCTACGTTGTAGGCCGTGTCCAGCGCGATACCGCCCACGTCTCCGAGATGGTTGTAGATACGTTCCATTTCGAGAAATACAGTGCGCAGGTAGCGGGCTCGTTCAGGGACTTCGATGCCCGCGATCTTCTCGATCGCCTGGCAATATGCGGTCGAGTGGGAGAATCCGTTGTCGCCGGAAATGCGCTCCGCAAGATACACGCCCTTGTCGTACGTAGTGCTCTCGGACAGCTTTTCAATGCCTTTGTGCACGTAGCCCATGCGAACCTCTAAGCTGATCACTGGCTCGCCGGCCACGCTAAATCGGAAGTGGCCAGGCTCGATGACTCCGGCGTGGACCGGGCCGACTGGTATCTCAAAGACACCCTCGCCCTCTACGCGGTGATATGGATAGTCCACCTTTACCTGCGGCACGTTGCTCTTGAAATCCTTCCGGAGCGGATGATATCCCTGCGGCCAGTTGTCGTAAAGCACGAGCGGCCGCAGGTCAGGATGGCCTATCGGCGTGAGTCCGAACATGTCCGTGATCTCGCGCTCGTACCAGTTGGCACAATAGACGTACGGCGTCAGCGAATGGAATGAAGGCTCTCCTGCCGGCACGTCTGCCTCGATGACGGCGAAACGGTCACCCTGAAGCGAGAAGGCTGCGACGAGCGTGAACGTGCCTCCTGTCTTCCTTGCATCGACCGCGTGCAGAGTGATCAGCCGGCCATCGTACTTCTCTGCCACGTATGCCGCGACTCTGGCCAGTGAATCCTTGTTTGTCCTGATGTGCACTTCGTTCCCTGTCACGGACGCGGTAGCCATATCGCTGTCGAAGTATGCGGCGATCTCGCTTGCGATGACCTTGTTCATGAAGTCCCTCCGAAGATGGAAGCTATCTGTGTGAAAATATCGCTGAGCCCGACCGGTATGTAGAGGCCCAGCGCCAGCGTGAGCAACAGCAGCACCGCCATGACTGCGAGCCCGAGGTATCCATGTTCGCCTCTGACCCTGCCTGGCGCTGGCTCGCCGAATGCCATGCGGCCCACGTGGTACATGAACCCGGCGAAGATAACAGCCAGCAGCGCGAGGTAAGCGACGCTCACGAGATAGTTGCCTGTCTCGAATCCGGCCTTGAGAATCATGATCTCGCTGACGAAGATGCCGAAAGGCGGCGATCCGGTGATAGCGAGTGCGCCGGCTACGAACATCACGGCGGTAGCCGGCATGAGCGTAGCCATCCCCCTGACCTCGCCGATGTTCTTACTATGAAACTTCTGCAGGATGTTGCCCGCGCCGAAGAACATCAGGGACTTGGTCAGCGCGTGGTTGAGCATGTGCAGCAGCGCGCCGAAGATGCCTACGGCGCCGCCGATGCCGAAGCCGATGGCCACGATACCCATGTGCTCGATGCTGGAATAGGCAAGCAGCCGTTTGTAGTCCTTCTGCAGGATGATGAACGCGGCGGCCGTGGCCATCGAAAGGAGACCGAACAGCAGGAGCAGCGTGCCCGAGAAGCCCGGGCCCAGCGCGTCGGACGCGATGATGTGGTACCGGAGGATACCATACATGGCACAGTTGAGCAGCACTGCCGACAGCAGTCCGCTGATGGGGCTTGGGGCTTCGCTGTGGGCGTCAGGAAGCCAGGTATGCATGGGCGCAAAGCCCGCTTTGGTGCCGTAGCCGATGAGAACCAGGATGAAGGCGATCTTCACCAGCGCCGGGTCCAGCGACGCGGCGTTAGCGGCCAGCGTCGACCAGTTCAGGGCGCCTGAAGCTTCGCCAGCAGGGCCGATCGACGAGGCGTACAACAGGATGGTGCCCAGCAGGGCAAGCGTAATTCCCACTGAGCAGATGATGATGTACTTCCATGCGGCCTCGATCGACGTGTCCCGGTTGTAGAAGCCGACGAGGAATGCGGACGCCAGCGTCGTCGCTTCGATCGCTATCCACATGATGCCGAGGTTATCGGACACGCAGACCAGCAGCATGGTGAAGATGAACACATGGAGGAACAGATAGTATTGCCTGACTTTATTTAGCCCGATCTCCCCTTCCCGGTGCTCCCGTCCGATGTATCCGATCGAGTACAGCGCCGCCGCCAGCCCGACGAGGGAAATGAGCGCGAGCATGTATGCGCTCAGCGCGTCGACGTACCAGAGGTCGTCGCTGACGACTCCGCCGGTGAATACCGTGTACGCAAGCCATCCGCAGGCGGCGGCGATCAGGATTGCGCCGACAGTGCTTGCGCCGGTGACAAGGCGTGCGTCCTTGAGCAGGTAGCAGGCAGCGCCGGTAATCAGCGGCAGAAGTAGCAGTATCTCTATGATCAATCTCGCAGCCTCCTCAGGATGCCCGTGTCGATGGTATCGAACGTCTTATTGATCTGGAATGCGAAGACGCCCATGATGAGGACGCCTACCAGGATGTCGAAGAACACGCCGATCTCCACTATGAGCGGCATGCCATAGGTAGTCGAGATGGCCGCGAGGAACAGGCCGTTCTCGATGACCATCAGGCCCATGATCTGCGAAATGGCCTTGCGGCGGCTGATCATGATGAAGAAGCCAATTAGCGCGACGGCGATCGAGATGGCCAGACAGTTCCGGGTGATCACGCTGCCGTGCGCGATGATCGGCTCGGTGATGAAATAGGCAAGCATGGCCAGGCCGCCGGAGATCAGTAGTGATGCAGGCGTATTCACCAGCATCTCCACCTCGCGGCTCGCTTTGATGCGATCCATCACGTACAGGAGTATCCGCGGAATTGCGATGACCTTGACCGCAATGGTAAGCAGTGCGACGATGTAGATGTGGGGGCTGTCCGTGAACCAGGCCACTGCGGCGGCCAGCAGACTCAGCGCCAGCGACTGGATGGCGTAGACGTTCACCCATGAGTACATGCGCGACTGCGCCACGATCAGGAAGGTCGTCAGGAATATGACGACCGCGAGGCCGTTGATGATGTTGCTTCCCAGGTCTACCATGCTACACCTCACAGTATATAATAGGACATCACCGCCAGCAGGCCCAGCGTGAACGATACGGTGAGCAGGTTCGGCACCCGGAACAGCCGCATCTTCGCCATCGACGATTCGATGAAAGCAATAGTCGCCGCCATGGCCAGCATCTTGGCCAGCAGCACGACGATGCCAATGGCAATGCCTGTTACATCGGCGGTCGTAGCGATGCCCCACGGAATGAATACGCTGGCCAGGATCGCAAGGAACAGGGAAAGCTTCGTCATGGCCGAGAGCTCCATCAGTGCGAGCGGCTTGCCGGAATATTCGAGGATCATGCCTTCATGGATCATGGTCAGCTCCAGGTGCGTGGCCGGGTTGTCTACCGGGACTCTGGCGTTCTCCGCCAGCGTGGCGATGAACAGCGCGGCGAAGGCGAGGAATAGCGCCGGCCGCACCAATTCCGGCCCGTTGAGCGCAAGCTGACTGGATATATCCCCCAGACTGGTGGTACCAGCGATGAGCGCCAACGTGAAGATCGACAGCAGCATAGTCGGCTCGGCGATGGCCGAGATCGTCATCTCTCTGCTGCTGCCCATGCCGCCGAACGCGCTTCCGGTGTCCAGCGCCGCCAGTGCCATGAAGAATCGCATCATGCCGAGCATGTACACGACCACGATCAGGTCTCCGACGAAGCCGAGCGAACGAGTGATAAAAGCCGGTACCATCAGCGCTGCCACCATCACTGCGCCCATGCAGACGTATGGTGTGACGCGGAAGATCCACGAGGCGTCCTCAGATACGACGGACTCTTTCCGGAACAGTTTGTAGAGGTCACGGTACGGCTGGACGATGTCCGGGCCTTTGCGGCTCTGCATGAGTGCCTTCAGCTTCCGGATCACGCCCGCAATGAGCGGTGCCACGGCGACGATGAGCGCCGCCTGGGATGCGATGAGGATCGAGTCGATAACTTCCATGGCGTCACCTGAAGATGATGAGCAGTGCGACCAGCGTGATGAAGATGTACGCCAGGTAGGCCTGAATGCTGCCTTTCTGCACGAATCCGAAGCGTTCCGCCAGCCGGACCGCCGCGATGGCGACCGGGGCGTACAGGTACTTCTCGAACATCGGCACGACGCGGTCCGAGTATGTCATCTCCTTGCTCACGTATGGCGAAGCCGTCGGTCTCGCGTTCAGTTCCCTGGAGGGCTTGAAGATAGTGCCGAATATAGTGATGATCGACTTGGAGTATGCGGTGCCGGTGTACTCGTTCCGGGACGTCAGCGGCGTGCCGCAGTCCCACGTATCCGCGACGACTGTCTTTCGCTCGCCGCCGAAGAGCCGTGTCGCATCGTAGATGAACGGCAGCAGGAAGACGAGCAGCACGGCGATGACGATCGGCGAGACGCTGGAGAATGTGCCCTCGACGGGCTTGATGATGAGCCCGTAATCCATTTGCGAGGCGACGCTCACGCCAGACACGACGGCCGATGCGTCGTCGATGATGGGGATCAGGAATGGCGAGAAGATGCCCGTCAGGATGCAGAGCAGCGCCAGCATGCCCATGCCCGCCAGCATGACCGGCGAGACCTCTCTGGCATGTTCGGCATGCTCAGACCGTGGCTTCGCCAGGAATGCGATGCCGTACGCCCGCACGAAACATGCGGCTGCGAGGGCGCCCGTCAGTGCCAGCATGCCGATCGTGATCGGGATTAAAATCTTCACGGTCATCTCCGGCAGGTTGAACGACAGGAGCAGCGACTGGAAGATCAGCCATTCGCTGACGAATCCGTTCAACGGGGGAATTGCGGCTATGGATAGCGCGCCTATGAAGAAAAGCACAGCAGTCAAAGGCATCTTCTTCACCAGGCCGCCGAGCTGCTCGATGTTGCGGGTGTGCGCGGCCGAGAAGACGGCGCCGGCGCCCATGAACAGGAGCGCTTTGAACAGCGAATGGTTCAGCACGTGGAGCAGTGCGGCGATCAGTGCCAGCGCCGAAAGCTCCCGCAGCCCGTAACTGGCGAAGACCATGGACGCGCCGAGGGCGATCATGATGATGCCGACGTTCTCGACGGTCGAGTAAGCCAGCAGCCGCTTCAGGTCTTTCTCGTTCAGCGCAAACAGGACGCCGATGACCGCCGATATCGAGGCGATCAGCAGGACCAGGAGGCCCCACCAGGTTTCCGCCACGCCGAGGAACTGGAAGACGCAGCGGATCAGCATCAGTACTGCCAGCTTCACCATGACGCCAGACATGAGTGCGGAGACATTGCCCGGCGCCGCCGGATGCGCGTACGGCAGCCAGACATGCAGCGGCACGATGCCCGCCTTGGTGCCGAAGCCGATCAGGAACAGCAGGAACACGACGCTCTTCATCAGCGATGACATCCCGGCGCCCGCGCCTGCGAACGAGGCGAAGTCGAACGATCCGGTCTGCACGGCGAGCAGCAGCATGCCGACAATGATGAACGCCGTGCCTATGTGCGTCATCACGACATACATGAAACCGGCCGAGGCCGCCTCTTTGTTACGGTGCTCGTAGACCACCAGCAGGTATGACAGCACCGACATCACCTCCCATGCGATCAGGAACAGCATGGCGTTGCCTGCCGTAGCCACGATCACCATTGACAGGATAAAGAGATTGTAAAGGCAGCCCAGCCTGCCGATATTGTACTTGCCCCGGTACTCCTGGACGTAGCCGATCGAGTAGATCGAAACCGCCAGCGCAGCCACCGAGATCACGACGACGAACAGGGCACTCAGCTTGTCCATCGATATGGAGAAAGCACCGAAGGGAGTCTGCCAGGGGAGATCGAAACTGAAACTGTCGCCCAGCAGCACGCTGCCGCCGCATGCCACGCCCGCCAGCGCCGCGACAGCCGCCAGCCCGAACGCCACATACTCGCAACGCTTATGATCCTTCAGTATGACTGAAAAGGCCGCGCCGAGTAACGATGCAGCCACCATCCCCGCGAACAGGTATTCACCGCTCAAAGGAAACATCTCTCCATGGCGGTTGTGTCAAGGTTTCCAGAATATGGGTCGTTTTCCGTACACCTTTTTGAATCGCTGTAGAAGCACCCAACCAGCTTAAACCTTTCGAATTAGACAAAACAATAAGCCTATATATTTTATCCGGGTATTCTCAGACGGTGTTAATGATGCGGGTACTACTGGCAACGGACGGCAAGCCTCATTCCGGTAAAGCCGTGAGCTACGCCCTCGACTACGCTAAGCGTTACGGGGCCGACCTGTTCATTGTATACGTCGTGAGCCCCAAGGCTGGCGAGGACCGGGAAAAGGTCATCGCCGGCGGAATGAAGATACTGGAAGAGGTAAAAACAGGAGCGCTGGAGCAGGGCTTGAGCGTGACCACCCTTCTGGAGGCGGGCAGCCCCTACGAGGCCACGCTGGCGGCGGCCGAACGCATCGGGGCTGACGCGATCGTAGTCGGCACATCCGGCAAGACCGTCATGGAC
>JAEZKS010000273.1 GCA_023436075.1 Methanobacteriota archaeon | reverse complement strand
GCCCTGCCCCGCATCACAGAGTTGGCCACGCAGCATGGCATCTACATCGAGTCCATCTCCGTTCAAGAGCCCCAGCTTGACGACGTATTCCTGCATTACACAGGGAGAGGTCTTCGCGACTCAGGGGAGCGGGAGCTGTACGGCATGGAAGCCGCCATGAGGAGACAGATACGATGAGCGAGCTGCAGGGCATCTACACGCTCTGGTACCGGGAGGTGCTGCGTTACACTCGGGAACGATCCCGTTTCATCAGTTCCTTCATCCAGCCGCTGCTCTGGCTGATCATCTTCGGCGCCGGCATCAACCTGCCCATCGAGAGTGCGGCTAATGTCACCTACCAAATGTTCATCTTCCCGGGCGTGATTACCCAGGCGCTCCAGTTCACTTCTATGTTCATGGGAGTCTCTGTCATATGGGACAGGCAGTTTGGATTCCTGAAGGAGGTCCTGGTGGCGCCGATCTCCCGGGTTTCCATTTTTCTGGGGAAAATGTTCGGGGTCAGCACCGACGCCCTGGTGCAAGTGGTCATCATTTTCCCCTTCGGCCTGCTGATCGGTGTGCTGCTGACGTTCGGATCGTTCGTAGAGTCAATCCCGGTGATGATGCTGATCACGTTCGGCGTCGTCTGCGTCGGACTGACCATCGCCAGCTTTCTCACGAGCCTGGAAAGCTTCGGGCTGATCCAGACCTTCGTGAACCTGCCGCTGTTCTTCCTGAGTGGCGCGCTGTTCCCGGTGGCACATCTGCCTGGCTGGCTGCAATGGGTGTTCTATGTCAACCCGCTGACGTATGGCGTGGACGGGTTGCGGTCGATTATCCTGGGCAACGCCTGGACTCCCATTATGCCCCTGTATCAGGAAATACTGATCCTGTGTGCCTTCGACCTCGCCATGATCCTGATCGGGTCGTACGCGTTCGGCCGGAGAAGCTAAGCGGTCAAAGAGATGCAGGCAGATGGCCGCGCGCGCAAAGCTGCCGGCAACTGCTGAGTATAAGAGGCCTGTCAGGCTTTAGTCGCCGACAGCAGGTAAGCCTGCGGACGGCCGTTGTGAGTGCGCGATAAAAAGAAGGACTCCTTGATGTAGTTAATCCTGAACAGCCAGCCGAACGTCTCCTCGATCTCCCGGCGGGAGATACGTCGGGGCCCCCAGTCGCCGGGCTCTTTGTCCGAGAAGCACAGCATGAAAAAACTCCCGCCAGGCTTGAGCACCCAGACGACCTGCCGGGCGTAGACCGTCCGCTCCTCGTCGGACAATGCGTGGAAAAGGCCTGAGTCAATCACCGTGTCGAAACTCCTTTCATCAAAGAACTGGTCCAGGTCGAGCGCGTTGCCCGCCATGAATAAGGCAGGAATGTGACGTTTTGCTGATTTCGATCGGGCAATTCCGATAGCATGTTCCACGAGGTCAATGCCGGCAACGTCACAGCCGTTCTTTGCCAGCATCAAAGCGTTCTCGCCGGTGCCGCAGCCCGCGTCGAGCACCCTTCCGGACTGGATTTCACCATCGTGAACGAGTGTTTCGAAAGCCGGCTGCGGACGACCCACGTCCCATGGCGGCACTTCGCGATACGCCTCGTCCCAGTCGCGGAACGTAAAGGCAGATGTCACATGTCTATCAATGGATATGTCAGGTAAAACAATTTCTGAAAAGGATAGCGGGCTCATCTTGCAACGTGCTTGGAACTCGAGTCAACGAGGGGAAAATGAGGGCCGGAACATCGTACGTTGTGCCCGCCATAGCTTGCGCACGCGAGGCCGACTCACGTCGACAGTATTTACTATTAGCTAAGGCTTCGTAGCCGACAACAGGTACGCCGGGTGCCTCGTTTCGGCGTTCAGCGATAAAAACCAGGTTTCCCTGATATAGTTGATGCGGAACAGCTTGCCGAAGGTGGCCTCGATCTCTCGCCGTGAGACCCGTCGGGGCAATTCTCCAGGCTCTTTGTCGGAGAAGCACATCATGAAGTAGCCGCCGCCGGGCTTGAGCACGTGCCATACTTGCCGGGCGAAGGTCGGTCGCTCTGCGTCGGTCAACACGTGGAAGAGACCCGAGTCAATGGCCACATCGAAAGCCCCCACACCGAAGTGTCGGTCGAGTTCCAGCGCGTTCCCGACCGTGAAAATGGCAGGAGCGCGGAGTTGGGCTGCCTTCGCATTCGCGCGCCTGACGGCGTCGCGGGACAGGTCGATGCCAGTGACAGTGCAGCCACGCTGCGCCAGCATGATGGCATTATCCCCGGTGCCACAGCCGATGTCCAGCACCGTGCCCGATCGGATCTCTCCGCCCTTCGCCAGCGCCTCGAAGGCCGGCTGCGGTCGGCCGATGTCCCAGGGAGGGGTTCCACGGTAGACCTTGTTCCAGTCAGGCAGTCTCGTCAGTATCACCGTCAGTACGTCTGGAGCCCGGGAACAAAAGGATGTCGGTAAAAGGAGTATGGAGGCCTGACGCTTATCAAGGCTTGCTGGCGGTCGCAAACAGGATGCTCGATCGGACCTCGATGCCCTGCGGCGTCCTGCGCTTCTCCAGCTCTTCGGCAATGCGCCAACGCACTTCGGCCCGGACGTGCTCCGGGGCGTTCGAACGACGGCCGGATGAGCTTGCCTGCAGCCAGAGGAAGTAGTCGTCAGCCGACTGGAAGTACTTGACAGCGGGCCTCTGCTCGATGGCGACTTTCGTGAACCCGGCCTCGTCAAGGAGCGACTTCAGTTCCTCCTTCGTCAGCCATATGCTGCCTGCTCTCTCGCTCTGGCTCCGCCACCCGGACTCGCGCCCGAGGACGATCTGCCGTATGGACCCTCTCGTAGAGGACCCGTCGCCGCGACAGCCTGTGTATATCCCCACCGTTCCCCCTGGCTTCAGCACCCGGTACGCTTCCCGGAGCGCCGCCTTCTTATCGTCGATCCAGTGGAACACGGCACTGTAGTAGACCGCATCGAACCAGCTATCTGAAAGGCTGTTGAGATCCTCTCCCTGACCGATGGAGAAGTTCACATTCCGGATTCCATCGGCCTCCAGCTTTTCGCAAGCCATCCGGACACGGTGAGACGAGGGGTCCAGGCCAGTCACGCTTCCGGCTGGACCGACTATGCCAGATACATACAGCGCCAGGCGGCCGGTGCCACACCCAACGTCCAGCACGTGGTCGCCGGCACGCACATGCATCGCTTCGATCAACCGGCACCCGTTCTCGCACTGACTGTCGCTGATCTGGTCGTAGACTCTGGCCAGCTCAGGAGTTTCGTTATCTACGAAAGCCATGTCGATCACCTGAAAGTTAAATGAAAAAGAAAAAATTGATGACGCGGCCTACCGCGTCATCGCCCTTCTGAACACCGGTATCGCTATGGCCAGCATGATGGCCCCGAACACCAGAAGTATGGCTACCTCGGGCAGAATGTCCCCGATGCCTGCGCCAAGAATCATGACTTTGCGCATGGCAGTGACGGCGTAGGTCAGCGGCAGTATATTCGAGATCCACTGCATGAACCACGGCATCTGCTGGATCGGGAAGAACACGCCTGTCAGGAACATCATGGGGAACTGCAGCACGGTCATCAGGATCATCGCCGTCTCCTCGTTGTTGGAGAGCGCCGTCAGCAGTATGCCGAGTCCGATGAAGCTGAAGATGCCCAGCAGCAGCACTGCGCCGGTCAGCAGCAGGCTGCCCTGCACGCTGACGCCGAAGATCAGTATCGCCATGACCATCACGATGATGCCCTGTATGAACCCGCGCACCGTCTGGGCCAGCGTTTTGCCCATGATGATCGAGATCTCGTTCACCGGGGCGGCGAGTATGCCGTCGAAGGTGCCGATTTCCTTCTCATGAGCGATAGCTCTGGGGATGCCAGTCATGGCGCCCATCATCACGATCATCATCAGCAGTCCCGGCGCCACGAAGCTGAAGTAGTTCATGTTGCCAGGAACTGTGCCCTGCACGTCGGCCTTGATCGGCGCGATCACTGCCTGTGGGTCCACTGTCTGGTTGGCCTGTGCGCTCAGCATCTGCACGTTCATGGCGCCCTCTGCCGAGCCTATTATTCCGATGACCTGGGAGCCGATACCCTGCATGACCATCGAGATCTGTGGCTGGCTGTTATCGGACAGTACGGTGACGTTAGACTGTTTCCCCACAGCCTGCTCTGAGCCGAAGCCCTGAGGTATGATGATCGCCCCGTACACCTGGCCACGCGTGATCAATGTCCTGGCCTCGTCCTCGGTAGCTGCATTAGTGAAGTCCATCATGTTCGACTTATCGTTCATCGTCTGCAGCTGGGCCAGGAACTGTAAGCTGGCGTTGCTGTGGTCAAGGTCGACCAGCGCCACCGGCACGTCGGTATACCCGCTGCCCGTGGGGAAGATATAGCCAGTCATGATCAGCATGAAGAACGGCATGAGGAACAGGAAGATCAGCCCCATGCGGTTTCGCTCGAACTCCAGCAGGTCCTTGATGGCTATGCGATAGCTGTCTTGTAATGTCTTGATGATGCCCATGATCTCACCTCACTCTCGCCCGCGGCGCGTTCCATGGGCCATGGCGGCGATGTCCGGCAGACGCCTTTTCGTTCGCCGTGTCACGCATCTGCTTGCCCGTGACGCTCAGGAATACGTCCTCCAGCGTGGGCTCGTTGGTGTTGAGGGACGCGATATTGCCGCCCTCATGGCGTATGACGTCGATGATCTGGTCCAGGCCTTCGCTACCTCTTGCGCTTATCTTGAGATCGTAGGCATCCTCCTGGGCCAGCGCAGCGACGCAGTCCAGCTTCTGGATCGCGCCGATGAGCGATGGCGTCAGGTTGGGTATGCGCACGCTGAACACGGTCATGTCAGCCTCTTTAATGAGCTTCTTCAAGTTCGGCGAGGTGTCCAGTGCAATGATCTTGCCATGATCAATGATGGCGACCCTGTCGCTCAAAGCTTCTGCTTCCACCATCGCATGGGTAGTGAGAATGACCGTGGTACCGTTCTTATTAATGTCCCGGATCAACTCCCGTATCGAGAGCGTCGTCTGCGGGTCCAGACCCAGCGTCGGCTCGTCCATGAAAATGATCTTCGGCTCGGTGAGCAGGGCCCGGACGACGTTGATCCGCTGCCTCATGCCTGTCGAGTACTTTTTGATCTGGGTGTCCTTCCACTCGGTCATGTTGACCAGCTTCAGGAGGTGCTCGATGCGCTCATCGATCCGCTTCTTCGGCATCTGGTACAGGTTCCCGAAGAACCGCAAGTTTTCGGCGGCCGTCAGCTGCTCGTACATGATCATTTTTTCGGAGACGAGCCCGATGCTCGCCCTGACGTCGTCCGCCTGCTTTACCAGGTCGTAGCCGTTTACCTTTGCTTCGCCGGCCGTCGGCCGCGCGAGAGTGCAAAGCATCCTGATAGTGGTGCTCTTCCCGGCGCCGTTAGGGCCAAGGAAGCCGAAGATTTCCCGGTCATTCACGTTGAACGTGATGTTGTCGACTGCGGTGAAGTCCCCGAACTTCTTCGTCAGGTTCTGGACCTCGATCGCGTAGTTTCCTGTCATCGTTTTCCTCCTACAGGTTGTCGAAGAATGCGCTCAGCTCTTTACGAAACTCTTCTTGCTTCTGCCGCATATGCTCAATCGCCTGCTCGCCCTTCGGCGTGATGGTATACACTTTTTTACGCTCGACTTCCTCGCTGACGATGTACCCCTTAGATTCGAGAAACTCCAGCGCCGGGTACACCGAGCCCGGGCTGGGCGTCCAACGGCCGCAGCTCTTCTCCTGGATCTTCTGGATGATCTCGTAGCCGTGGGTGGGCTGGTCCTTGATGATCTTCATCAGGATCATTTTGAGGAAGCCCTTGCGAATCTCGTTATTGAACACGTCGTTTTCCTTTTGGTCGTCAAAGAGGCGGCGCATGTCGTGCATATGTCTGGCTCCGGTATATCGCATTCCAATATATTGAATTCAGATATATCGGTATCAGACATAGCATATATAGCTTCTGGCCAATGGTCGAAAGAGCAGGCGTAACTACACGACAATGCTTGCCATATAAGTGTTTTAAGGACTGGCCGGCATGTCCGACAAGATTTAAATAGTATATCTGCTACCGATGTATCGCGTGTCGATAATCCGGGGTGTGAAACGTGGAAGATAAAATGGACAACGAGTTCCGACGGATCTTTCTAAAGCTTGTCGTGCTGAAGATCATCAGGGACCGGCCCTCCCACGGCTACGAGATCATCAAGACCATAGAGCAGAATTCCGGCGGGCGCTGGACGCCGAGCGCCGGCTCGATCTACCCGGCCCTGGAGGACCTTGAGTCTAAGGGCTTCATCCGGAGCGAGGAGGTAGAGCGCAAGAAGGTCTACTCGATCACACCGAAAGGCGAGATAGCTCTGGAACGCATGGTGGAGAAAAAACGACAGATGGTCTGTGAAATGACTCGCTACATCGATGATGCGACCGGCGAAACAGGCCAGAACGAACATGAAAGGTAATGACGAAGGTAATAACGTGAGCGAAAACAGCAATGTAGCGAACCATGCGAACGGGTCGACGCCCCGGAAAGGGATCGATTACAAATGGATCGCGCTATCGAACGTGACCCTTGCATCGCTGATGGCCACCATCAATGGCAGCATCATCCTGATCTCGCTTCCGGCCATTTTCAAGGGAATCGAGCTAAATCCCATGTCACCGGAAGCCTTCCAGTACCTTTTATGGGTCCTGATGGGCTACTCCCTTGTCACCGCGGCGGTGCTCCTGAGCATAGGGCGGCTGGCAGACATGTATGGCCGGGTGAAGCTGTTCCGGCTGGGATTCCTGATCTTCACCATCGGCTCGGTACTACTGTGGCTGACGCCTGACAAAGGCGACGCGGGCGCGATAGAGTTGATCGCCTTCCGGCTGATACAGGCGGTGGGCGGCGCGTTCACCATGGCGAACGGCGCGGCCATCATCACCGACTCGTTCCCGGCAAGCGAACGTGGCAAGGCCCTCGGTATCAACATGGTCGCCGTCATGTCCGGCCAGTTCATCGGCCTGATCCTCGGCGGCATCCTCGCCGTCTATGACTGGCGCTACGTGTTCCTGGTCAGCGTGCCCTTCTCCGTCTTCGGCACGGTCTGGTCCTACTGGAAGCTGAAAGAAGTCTCCTTCAAATCGCCGAAGACCGGGATCGACATAGTCGGCAACCTCGTGTTCCTGACCGGATTGACGTCGCTGCTGATCGGCGTCACCTATGGCCTGATGCCATATGGGACAGACGCGATGGGCTGGAACAGCCCGCTGGTGATCGTGACCACTGTCGCTGGTATCGTGCTACTGGTTGCCTTCCCGTTCATCGAAAAGCGGGTGAAGTACCCGATGTTCCGGATGGAACTCTTCAAGATCCCTGCGTTCCTGTACGCGAACCTGGCCTCATTCATTTCGGCCATCGCCCGGGGCGGCGTCATGTTCATGCTCATCCTGCTGCTCCAGGGCATCTGGCTGCCACTCCACGGCTACGCCTATGAGGACACGCCATTCTGGGCCGGCATCTACATGC
>JAEZKS010000247.1 GCA_023436075.1 Methanobacteriota archaeon | reverse complement strand
GCTTCGAAAAAGATCAGACCTCTGCCCGAAATCATGTGGTTGATCAATTCTATGATCTCACGCATGTCACGACGATTCTGATAATCGCTGTACTGAAAAGTCGATTCTTCCAATGCAGCCTCAGTTTCTATGTCGAATAGCGAGATTGTGAACGGCTTGTTCCAATATCTGCCGGTAAATTTTATGCGCAGGCCGAACTTCTTCAGGCGATAGCTAAGAGCCCGTTCAAGATCACCTTCGAAAAAATTAAGGCCGAGGTGAATCCCATTACAATAACGAAGGAGCTGGTTGACCATCGTCAGAACACTATCAGCGAATTCTTCATCCTCGTGACCATATACCACAGCAACGTGGCTACAGATTGCCCAATCGACGCTATCGGTCTGCTTTGCCTCCTCGCAGGCTTTAATGATACAGTCATCGTTCCGGACGCCAAGATCGTACGCGAGAGCCTTGATCATTAAAACCGATTCTGCCGCAGGCCTGTCATTCCCCCGTCCTAGCTCATCCAGGGGAACCATTGTCGGAGGGCGTCTGTCGTGCAACGCTTCGACGATTTTCGCACACCGTTCCATACGGTCCATGAGATCACTGATAGCAATACTATCACTAGTATGTAATAAAGTAGAGCCCCTGCTGCCGCTCGCGCGCAGAACGCATATGATAGTTGGGCATGCGATGATTACATGGCCTATACCTACCACATACTTTATAGAGCATATCTCACCCCGAAGAGAAATTTAAGCCCTGAAAGCGACTATTTATTCTGGGCTACACGATGAATCCAATCTACAAGAGATCGATCCTGATCGGCCTGGCGAGCATCCCCGCCATTGTAATCCTGTTTCTCCTGTCCGCCTACATGGCATACCTTGAAATGCAGGAATATAACCGGATACCCCGGAACTATGACAGCTTCATGGTCGGCATCGCCCCATGGGCATTTTTCCTCCTGGCCTTACTCGTTATTCTCGCAGTCCTGGGGGCTCTTGCAGCCTGGGCATCCCGGAGAGTAATAAAATCAATAAGGGGAACCATTCTCGCTTCGTCCCTGGCAGCAGGGGTCCCGCTGAGCATGGCTACCGTGCTAATACTGTTCATATTACTGATCACCTTCATCAACACGCCTGAAAGATATCAGAACTTGTTTGGCACGCAGTTCTCGTTGTTTTTCCTGTACTTGCTTTATGCCTTGACCGGGCTGATGCTGTCGATCGCCGGGGGAGTCGCTTATGCGGTGCTCGCACGACTGTTTTTACGCAGTAAAGATCGCGCTCGCTCCTGAGTGGCTTATCTGATCGTTTTAAAATCAGGCGAGCAATGTTTTTCACTATTTATTAAGTTTTATATAGTATCAGGTTTTATATAGTCGGTCGATAGCCGCTTAGATATGAAGCGTTGATAGCCTATTATATGGGGGGAATAGCGATGGCGAGTAGAGAGATTTACGATGCGGAAGTGACCGAGAGGCATGCACTCTGACCGGGGCAACCCGCATCGACGGCTGAACGAAACCGACAGGAAAAACGATGATGCGTCCTCAGACGCTCATGTGTCGAATATCCAGCACGAGATCGCAGCACTGGCGCAGTTTCACGCCATAATGAATTATTGCGACGATGCAATATTTATTCTCGACGCGGACAGCGGTCGCATTATCGACGTCAGCGGCTCTGCCTGCCGCTGGCTCGGGCTCGGCCGCGATGCCCTGATGAAGATGAGCATCAGCGACTTCTTCGACGAGAGTGTCAAATGTACGACAGATAGCTCGCATGACAGGCATGAAGCTCACCAGGATTTCGTGACAGTCATGAAGAGAGTGGATGGCGTGAGTATATCCGTAGAGATCATCATCAGTCATGCGCTGCTCGACGGGAGAGCGACCGCCGTCGCCATAGTACGAGACATCTCGAAGCGCCGGCAGGAGGAAGAACGGCTCCGGGCGTCGCTGTATGAGAAAGAAGTCATGCTCAAGGAGATCCACCACCGCGTCAAGAACAACCTGCAGGTGATCTCCAGCCTGCTCAGCATCCAGTCGACGTGCCTCGCCGACCCCAGCGATGCACAGCACTTCCATGAGAGCCGGGACCGCATCCGGACCATGGCGCTCGTCCACGAGAAGCTATACCAGTCGGACGACATCAGCACCATCGACTTCGGCCCCTACGTGGAGCGCCTGACTGCGAACCTGTTCCGATCATACGCCGGGACAGGCGGCCGGATCAATCTCTACGTCGACGTGAAGAACGTGCATCTCGACGCCGACCGGGCCATCCCCTGCGGCCTCATCGTCAACGAGCTGGTCACCAACGCGCTGAAGTACGCCTTCCCTGCAGGCCGTGACGGCGCCATAAAGATCGCCATGCTGCAAGACGATGAGAACTACAAGCTCATCGTGAGTGATGACGGGATCGGCATACCGCCGGGGTTCGACCTTGCCGAGACCGAGTCCCTCGGCCTTCAGCTCGTGAACATGCTGACCAGCCAGTTCGACGGCCAGGCCACCCTTGACACCTCCCACGGCACGGAGTTCACTATTACGTTCAAGAAAAACGGGTCCAAATAGCGTGAGTACAGGCAACGCGAAAGGAATTAATGGCCGGAGAAAAAAGGGATAGGGATGGGCAGCCCCGGCCATTAGTCGAATTGGGATTTGGGGTGCGGTACTACAGCCTGGCCCTGAACCGTGTAGGGCGTGTGTAGTACTGCGACTTCTGATACCTACTTGTACTCAGGGGCTTATATACCTGGACCAAGAGCATAGTGAAAGTATTCCTGCGGAGAGTTCTTGAAATAAAATACTATATATGCCCCGGCAGCCTTAACACGAAGGCCCAGCGTTCCGGTCACGCGCGCTTGTGTTCGTTTTTTATCGCCGGGAAATGCGGTGATTTTCAAACCATGAGAAGCGTCCTCTCTGGCTCCGGATCTCCTTTGCTCCTTGTTAAAAAATCGTACTCCTTTTCTTCTTTAAACTCCCGGTCTCTACCGCAACTCCGTTTTCCTCCTCGTCTCCCGTCGCTGAGCAGAGTAGGACGCGGAGCAGCGGTAGAGTATAAGAGGAAAAAGAGAAGAGGAGAACGACTTTTTATAAGGAGCTAAAGAGATCCGGAGCCAAGGAGACGAGCTAACTTACAGGCTTCGAGGCACGGTAGCAGACATGAGAGCCCGGCGGCCTTAACACGAGGGCCCGGCGGCCTTAACACGAGGGCCCGGCGGCCCGGTCACGCGCACACGTGAAAGCAATGGACAGACTATACGACGATTGCCCGGCCGGTTCATGAGTCCAAAAGCATTCCTGTAAGATATCATGACCCCGTAACCAAAGGTTAAAGTCTTTTCAGCGCTTATCTGAAGTGTCATCAGGCGCATGATGACCCGGTCGAGGCAAAATCGATGATCTCCGGCACATTCGACACTATTTCCGAAGCATGGTTCTGGACAATCGGCCAGATCTACAGGAACGGCCAGCTCGTGGAAACTGAGTACGGTCTCAAGGCACGCATGGTCAACGGCATGCTACTGGAGATCGACAACCCGGTCCAGGCCTGGCACAAGAAGGACCCGTTCTGCAGCCCGGAGCGTATCGCCTTTTACAAGCAGCAGTTCAAGCGTGAGTCCGCGGGAAAGCACGGCTTCGAGTACACCTACATTGACCGGATGGTCAACTACGAGGGCTTCGACCAGTTAAAGTGGATGGCCGAGCAGCTCAAGAAATCGCGCTATGAGTCAAAGCGCATCCAGGCGATCACGTGGATGCCGAAGGTAGACTGCTCCAAGCCCGAGGATCAGCCCTGCTTCCAGCGCATCTGGGTCTTCCCCCACAGGAACAACCGCCTCGACGTGCACATTCACTACAGGTCATGGGACATGTTCAAGGCGTTCGAGGCTAACCTGATGGCATTCCAGGAGCTGGTGAAAGACGAACTCATCGGGCCTACCGATTTCATGATCGGAAAACTGCGCTGCTTCGGAGATAACGTTCACATCTACGAGGACGATTTCCAGGCGGTAGAACAAGCGCTCAAGTAAGCCGCCATGCTGCCAGGAGGAGACGCTCCCGGCAGTTTTATAGCCATTCTCGTATCTTTTTGCGCAGGCTGATAAGGCATTAAACACAGAGTACATGGGGTAACAGGGTACACAAAGTTCTTTTAAAACAGGCTCAAGTCTGCCGTTTTCTAAAAAACTTCGTGTACTCCGCGGACTCCGTGAACTCTGTGTTAAACGCCTTATAGCCTGTACAAAAAGTATAACGGGCATTTTCCATGCGAAGGCCATGAGGGCAAAATCATGGCAGAACGAGCATTATATTCGCGCGCGTACGCGAAGCCGCTCGCGCGGTGAGACTTAAAGGGTATCGGGCTTTTTTGCAAAGCACCAGATCTTCACGTCCGGCCCGCATACTACATCCGGCCAATGCGTCACTTCTACGCTGGAAAACCCCGCCATTCGGAGCAATAAGCACATCTCGGTCGGCGACAGCATTTTTAGCATGTGCCGGGACTCGAACTCTTTCAGGCTGCCGTCAACGGTATTTTCTACAGTTATCCGGTAGTTGTCGATCCACGCTTCCTGTAATGGATGTACCTCGTGACTGGTCTTCTGCATGATTTTGAGGCTTTTGGCTTTCCACCTTTTCATTTCCGGTCCGACAGGCTGCCCGATGAAGGCAAAATAGTTCACCAGGTCTACGAAAGCAAGTCCGCCCGGCTTCAGGCATCGATAAATATCACGCAGCGCCTCAGGATGTTCTTCCCTTGACAGGTACTGGAATGTGCCGATCAGGACAACGATGTCAACGCTGTCGGCATCCAGGCCGCTACCGGGAAGTCTGCCTCGAGCCAGTCTGACGTTGTCGCAAGCGTATCTGTCGAATTTTTCTCTTGCGACACTCAACATCGCGTCCGAAGGGTCCATGAGCAATACGCTCTTTACCCGATGGCAGATGTGGAAGGTAAACAGGCCAGTTCCGCCCCCGATGTCCGCCAGAATGGCATCTTCAAGCCGGGGGTAACGAGCCCGGATGGCGGATAACAGGGCGTTGTAGTACGGCGAACAATCCCCTGCGATAATGTCGTATACGCCTGCCATCTCCGAAAAGATATCCATCGCTACCAACAGTCTCTGGGACACCCGGATGATAAACGTATTACCACCATTGTGCGGCAAATTTGCCGTAACATGGCAGGTAAAAGGGTGAATTACGTGGCGCAGGTTCATTGTCGCGAAGGCAGATGATTACAGTAAAGTACAAGCGATGGCAGGAGATTTCGGAAGTTGGCAATACCTGGCGTTTTTTCGTTCACACGCTACCTCGAAGCTAAAAAGAGCATCGATGACAGGGCCCTTAACAGGCATGTCTGGCAGGCGCTAATCGATAACCTGCCCGAATCGTCATGCGATCGGCCATTGCGTATTCTGGAGATCGGAGCGGGCGTCGGCACCATGATCGAGCGCCTTATCGAAAACGACATTTTCAGCTATGCCACCTACGACGCGATCGATGCAGACAGGGAAAATATTACCCACGCACTAAATAGGCTGAAGGAATGGTCACGTGCACACGAGATTAATTTATCAGTCCGTCCAGAGCAACGATGTTTGCTGGACGGAGCCGGGAAACGTATAGATGTCTGCCTCCGGGACGAAGACTTTTTTAGCTTCGTCGCACGCGAGCAAGAAAGCTACGACCTGATAATCACTAATGCATTCTTAGACCTGGTCGACGTGCCTGCCACCTTGCCCCTGATCCTCGATCTGCTGGACTGCGGCGGCATGTTCTATTTCTCGATCAATTTCGACGGGGTGACGGCCATGGAGCCGGCCATCGACCCGGAGCTCGACGACAGGATTTTAAGCCGGTACCATCGCTCGATGGACGAACGCATCATAAACGGAAAATGTTCGGGCGACAGCCGTGCCGGCCGGCATCTTTTCGCCCACCTTGACGCCTGCGACGCCCGCATACTAGCCGCAGGCGGGTCCGACTGGGTTGTTTTTCCGGGACCCGGTGGCTATACCGGCGACGAGGCCTATTTCCTGCATTTCATCATCCATACGATACATGAAGCCTTAAAGGGCGACCCTGCGCTGGACTCCGGGCAGCTCGATAAGTGGGTGGCCGAGCGACACCGACAGGTCGAGCAGGGCCAACTGGTCTACCTGGCCCATCAATTAGACTTTATCGGCACCAGCCGGCATTCTGGTGCAAAACCGCCAGAAACGCCAGGGTAAGCATAAACCGGGAACGGATTACGGCACACAGGTTATTAGTCACGGAGAGCAGACCGATCGCATATACGGGGCTAACGTCCGAGCATTTCCGATCAACTGATCGGGCCGAGGATTGCCCGGGTGATACAGTGAACGCAGCCAGTCCATTGAACGATTTACTGGAACGGAAGGTCACGGCTCGCATCCCCACCATCGCCGGGACGTTCCAGCTTTACCTGTACGCCTGCCCGGGAGACGAGAAAGAGCACATCGCCATGGTGATGGGCGACGTGAGGAATAAACAGGACGTGCTCGTGCGTATCCATTCGGAATGTTTCACCGGAGAGGTACTGGGATCAAGCCGCTGCGACTGCGGCGAGCAACTGGACAGGGCACTGCGGAAGATCGCCGGAGACGGATGCGGCGTGCTGATTTACCTGCGCCAGGAAGGCCGGGGCATAGGCCTGGCGGAGAAACTACGGGCCTACAACCTGCAGGACCAGGGCTATGATACAGTAGATGCCAACCTGCTCCTGGGCCATCAGGCCGACGAGCGCGATTATACGGTCGCTGCGCTCATTCTCCGGGACCTGGGGGTTCGCTCAGTGCGCCTGCTGACTAACAACCCCAAAAAGATCGAGAGCCTCGACCGGATGGGCATCCCCGTAGCCTGCCGATTACCGCTGCCGCCCACGGTGAACGAGCACAACGCAAAGTACCTCTTCACCAAGGCCTCCCGCATGAACCATATGCTGAAGTTAAAGACCATGATGCAGGCTAATGGAGGCCCTGTCACTCCGGCCATCGGACATGCGGATACCGGAGAGATAGCCGACCGCACGCCTCCGGCGAGCCGGGCTTCCCTGTATTTCACAGGACGGCGACAGGTATCCGTACGGGAAGAAGCCGTCCCGGAGGTCGGGCCCCGGCAGGTGCTGGTCGAAACGCTGCTCTCCGCCATCAGCCCCGGCACGGAATCCCTGATCTATCGGGGAGAGTTCCCTGACGGGATGTCTGTCGATGCCAGCATTGCCGGCCTGCAGGGCAGCTTTGCATACCCGTTGAAATACGGCTATGCGACGGTCGGCCGGGTAACCGAAGCTGGCAGAGAAGTCGACCAGGAATGGGTGGGCCGCCTCGTCCTGGCGTTCCACCCGCACGAAAGCCTCTTTGTAGCGGAGCCTGAAACGCTGATGCCGCTGCCCGACGACGTCACGCCCGAAGACGCCGTATTCCTGCCCAACGTGGAGACGGCGGTGAACTTCGCGATGGACGGGTCGCCGCTGATAGGGGAAAAGGTGGCCGTATTCGGACAGGGCATCGTCGGACTGCTTACCACCGGCCTCCTCGCCCGGTTCCCCGTCGGTGACCTGATCGCCTTCGACAAATACCCTTCGCGCCGCCAGGCCTCGATCGAGGCAGGGGCACACTTGTGCCTGGACCCCGGCAGCCCGGAAACACATGACAGACTGCAAGGGCGATTACCGGACGGTGCAGACCTGACATATGAGATCACCGGATCGCCCGTGGCCCTGGACCAGGCGCTGCAGGTGACGGGGTACGCTGGCCGCATCATCATAGGCTCGTGGTACGGGAGCAAACGTGCAAACGTGGACCTCGGCGGGCGTTTTCACCGCAGTCGCATACGGCTGATCAGCAGCCAGGTGAGCACCGTGGCGCCAGAGCTCCTGGGCCGCTGGACTAAAACACGCCGCTTTGACGTAGCCTGGGATATGATACGACAGCTGAAACCTTCGCGGTTCGTCACACACCGCATTCCCATTCGTAAGGCGGCCGAGGCATATCGGCTCCTGGACCTGAGCCCGGCGGAAGCGATCCAGGTTTTGCTCACCTATTAGCTAATGCACAGGAAATGCGATCCGGGCGGCACAGGAAGAGTGGACATGTATACGGTTAACGTCAAGCGAGATTTCGTAGCCCAGCACTACCTGATCGGCGGCGACTGGGGCAGTGAGAACAAGAAACACTCCCACCACTACCAGGTGGAGCTCCAGCTGGAAGGCACGGGGCTGGACCGGCATGGCTACATGGTCGACATAGTGGAGATCGAGTCCCATCTCAATGCGCAGGTGTCCTACTTCAAGGATCAGACCCTCAATGATTTGCCTGAGTTCAGAGGAAAGAACCCGAGCATCGAGCATTTTGCGGCCATTATCTGCCGGATGCTCTCGGACAGGATTAGCGCATCCAACGTTAGTGCAGTCACGGTAAAATTGTGGGAAAATGAGATTGCCTGGGCTTCGTACAGGCTTGCGAGGCAGGGAAGCTGAAGCGGACTTTGTCTCCGATCTTATGCCTGATCAGAAGGGGATAAAATGCGCGTCGGCCTGGTGATCTACGGCAGCCTGGATACGCTTTCCGGAGGCTACCTGTACGATCGGAAGCTGGTCGCACATTTGCGGGAACGGGGCGACAGCGTCGAGGTCATTTCCATCCCGTGGAGAAGCTATCTCCGCCATCTGAGTGACAATTTTTCCACAGGACTGCTGCGCCGGCTGGCCAGGCTCAGACTGGATGTGCTGCTCCAGGACGAACTTAACCATCCTTCGCTGTTCATACTCAACCGGCGCTTGCATAGGCAGGTAAACTATCCGGTCGTGTCCATCGTCCACCATCTCAGGTGCGATGAAGATTATCCAGCCTGGCAAAAGTGCCTGTATCGCCAGATCGAAAGCCGTTACCTCTCGAGCGTGGATGGATTCATCCTCAACAGCAGGGAAACCCGGCAGAAGGTAGAGGGCACCCTCGCAAAAGCGGGACGGTCAATGCCACCGGGCCACGTCGCTTATCCGGGCGGCGATAGATTCCGCCTGCAGGTCTGCGCTGAGGAAATCCGGCAACGGTCCGCGGAGCACCCGCTTCGTGTGCTATTCGTGGGCAACGTGATTCCCCGAAAAGGCTTACACGCGCTGCTGGATGCACTGACAGAAGTGCCAGCGCAATCGTGGAAACTGACGGTTATAGGCAATTATAACATAGATGCACCGTATACCCGGGCCATTTGCCAGCAGGTAAAGCGGAAGGGGCTTTTTAGTAATGTCCGCTTTACCGGAGTACTTGATGATCTGGCGCTGTCAGGCTACATGAGAGACAGCCATGTTCTCGCAATGCCGTCATTTTACGAAGGCTTCGGCATCGTCTATCTCGAGGGAATGTGCTTTGGCCTTCCCGCCGTCGGCACTTCCTCCGGGGCCGCCAGGGAGATCATTACCCACGGCCACAACGGTTTTTTAGTTCAGCCAGGCAATATCGCAGCGCTGGCAGACCATCTCTCAGGGATGGCACAGGATCGGTCACGTCTGGCGAGGATGAGCCTGGCTGCGCGCGAGAGCTATCTTGATCATCCTACCTGGGAAGAGTCCATGGATAGCATCCGGTCGTTCCTGGCCAGCCTCTGAAATCTCACGTCTTCCGGAACGGTACCGCTAAGGCGCTCCCTGCTAAAGCCAGGCAACGCGCGAGCCGTTTTATGGTATGTATGAATTCACGCTTTGCGTAACTGCACCACGAAGACGCTACCCTTCGACGGGTCGCCGGGCACCCGGTCCTCGACCCAGATGCGGCCGCCCAGCTTATCCACAATCAGCTTCACGATCGATAGCCCGAGTCCCGCGCCTCGTGTCGAGCCTCCGGACATGCGCTCGAAGATTACCTGCTTCCGCGCGTCTGGAATGCCGGGCCCGTGGTCGGCAATGTGCACGGTCATGAAATCGCCGTCTCTGGCCGCGGACTCGCTAACGTCGACGCCGATCACCTTATCCGGATGTTTGTCGTACTTTATCGCGTTCTCTAGGATGTGGCGAAAGACATCATGCACCAGACTGTTTGACAGTGCCATTTTGCCAGCCTGCACATCGTAGTTGATAACGACGTTCTGTCCCTCGTGCGACTGTAACACCTTCTGCACGTCTTCTGCCAGGGCCTTTCCAATGTCGGTCGGTGCAATGTCTTTTCCGCCAGCCCCCCGGATCATGCGGACCCGCTTGATGTCATCGATGAGCTTGTTGCTTCCGATCACGCCGTTGAGTGACTTCTCAAGGTACATGCGCTCGTCGTCGGTCAGGTTCTCCTTGAT